>UQMA01000026.1 GCA_900542055.1 uncultured Azospirillum sp.
TTTCGGCAACGGACGTTCGATGTCATGAGCTTCTTTTTTTAAGGGCTTGATATTTTTGGTTAATTCTGTCCATATTTCATTGTCAGTCGAGTCCATCACGCTGTCCTTTCGGAATTAAGATAAAATATTTTCCGACTGAATTCATACTTCCGGCAGCGGCTAAAACATCATCACCGCCGCTTCCCCAAAAATAATCTCCTCTTACAACGCCTTTAATGGCGCTGCCTATATCTTGCGCCGCTACTAATTTATTTAGCGGTGTGCCATTCGGTTTAGTCGTTGAAAGCCATAAAAGACTGCCGAGAGGAATGATTTCACGGTCAACAGCCATGCTGCGCCCTCCCTGCAAAGGTACGCCGAAAGCTCCCAAAGGACCTGTTTCTTTAATAATTCTATGGAAAATATAGCGGGGATTTTGCTGCATATATTTTTTTGCTTCTTCAGGGTGTTCTTGCAGCCATTTTTTTATTTCGATCATATTGGCTTTGCCTGCCGGCAATAATTTATTTTGCAAGAGTATGCTGCCTATTCCTCTAAAAGGAAGTCCGTTGCTGTCAGCAAAACCCACTCTTATTTTTTCTCCATTATCCATATGAGCAACGGCGGAGCCTTGTATTTGCATAACGTGAATGTCTATAAGACTGTCTCCCCACATTAAAACCGGAGCGTTAATTCCTTTGTTCTCAATATCGGCGCGGTTATAATAAGGTATCATTTTTTTATTATCAATGCGCCCGACTAATCGTTTGTTTGGAAGAGATTTATCAAAATCCTGTAAATTTATTTCAATTAAATCATTTGGTTTTTGGTAAATAGGGTAATGGTATTTACCATGTTTTTGAAATGAGGCATTAATTTGCGATTCATAATAAGCCGTAAATTTTCCATCGGCGTTTCCGTCATCTAAAACCAAAAAAGGAGTAAACCGCTCTTCTATAAATTTCCTTAATTCAATGCTGTCGCTAAACTTTGTTTTTTCTAAATCTCGGCATATATTTTTATATAAATTTGTATCTATTTTTATAGCGCTGTTAGCCAGCCAATCTGTTGAAATTTTACTAATTCTTTGGCAATTCTTTTTTAGCACCGGAAGTATCTCAAAAAAATTGTCTTTTTTCCATCCTTCAAGCTCATCAAAAGCGGCAGCCTGTAATTCCGCTTTTGGTGTTATGGGAGCTGAAAGATCTTTTGGTTTGTTTTCTTTTTGTTGAGGGCATGCCGTTAGCAGCAGGACGGCGAGTAAAATAAGTTTTTTCATTTTTTTGTTGAAATAAGCAGCCAATTGGGGCTTGTGGAGTTAATATTGCGTTCAAAAGTCCAAACATCGGTGATTGACTGAATAAAGTTTTCATCACCTTCAATAACTTTTCCGTCAGAATTACGCAAAACATTTGCCTGCTCGCTGACAAATCTGACGCTTATTTTTGCATTGGAAGCATCATCGATTTCCGCATGAATAATTTCAACGCTGTTAAAACCGATAAAATCGGTTTCAGCGGTGATACCGTCGTCTTTGCGTTGTTTTATGATTTCTTCAAAACGCTGGAACAGATTTTTTTCAATCAAAGATTTTAGGGTTTCCAAATCGGCTTTTGCAAAAGCTGTTACAATCATTTCAAAAGCCCGTTTAGCCCCATTTAAAAAAGTATCTTTATCAAATAGAGGAATAGAGCTTAACGTTTTTTCGGTTTCAGTCATTGTTTTTGATTCTGCTTTTAATTCTCCGCCGTTTACAGTGTCTTTTTGTTTGGCGTGGCGCATATTTTCTTTCATCAATATGTCAAAAATTTTAGCAGCGCTCTCCTGACTGATGGGAGTTGACGCATTATTTGCACGCGTACCCAGCAAACTCCATAGTTTTTGAAAGATAATTACCACTACAACCAGCAGAATTATAATATCTAAAGCCATTTTTTCCTCTGTAAAAGTTGTAAAAACAATCTTGGATACAATATAGCTTAAATGTTGATATTATCAACCGAATTATTTGACCTTCGGTAATATTTATTATACGTTGTCTTAGAGATTAAAATATTTTAAGGAGAAAAAAATGGACGAACAGCCAAAAAATGCGGCGATAGCCATTCATGGGCAGTTTATAAAGGATTTATCTTTGGAAATACCTCACGCCCCTGAAATTTTCAGCGAAATTAAATCGGCTCCTAAAATGGATGTCCATATTGACGTTAAGTCAGAGCCGAAAGGCAACGGTATGTTTACTTCTCAGCTTGACATCGCAATGACAGGCAAAATTGAAGAAAAAACTTTATTCGTACTTGAACTTTCATATATGGCTTATGCGGAAATAAATGTTCCTGCCGAACATTTGGAGCCGATTTTGATGATAGAGCTCCCTCGCTTAATATTTCCTTTTGCCCGCAATGTGGTTACCCAATGTTTAACCGAAGGCGGTTTGCCTCCGTTTATGTTAAATCCTATAGATTTCGGCGCGCTTTACGCTGCTCGCAAGCAAGCTGAAGCAGAAAAAGGACAGGCAAATTAAACTTATTTCTAAAGTTGAAAAAATCCCCTATTTTTTATAGGGGATTTAAAATTATTTTTCTGTTTTGTTTGTAATTTGCTTAGGCTTTTGAGGAGTTGAGGCAATTTGTAAATTTTCTTCCTGTCCGAGAAGAGAATTTATAACATCCATCGGATTTTTGCCTTCAAGCAACTGTTGCTTTGCCACTTCAGATATAACCGATTGCATAACAGCGCTGCGATAAGCGTTTTGAGCTTGAATTAAGCTATCTTCTGCAATTTTATTTTCTTTTTCGGTAAATTTGCGGTGAAATCTTGCAAATTCGTACAGAGGGTCGCCACCTCTTCGATAGTCTTTTAACCCTGTCAGATGCGTCTTTTCATCAACTAAAGCTTTTATACCGCCGCATTCTGTGTCACGGTATAGCTTCCAATCTTCTATAATTTCCCAATTTATAGCTTGTATAACATTTTCGGCATTGATTTTTCCAAAATTTATTTCTTTAACATTGTTGGCAAAATGATATATCGTGATGTTGCTTTCGAAAAAGTTTTTATTTTCGTTTAGTTTACGGCGCGCATTTGTCAGTGTGTGGCTTAAAAGTATAGCAATTAAAGCCAATTTTAATTCTTCGTTGCTTTTATAAATAATTTTCAGCGGTTTTTTCTGTACCTCAGGTGTTTGTAAAGCTCGATTTACACAAAATTCATTCAAGTTTTGCAGGGCAGCAAGCTGATCATCAGACAAGGAAACATTGCTTGTAATTGTGCATGTCAGCGCCTGATTGATTAAATTTTGAATATCTTCATCGTTCATCTTACAAATCCTTTTGCAAAAAATTCAAAAAGTCTGCAACCATTTTTTTGTAAACATCTTTTTTAAATTGTACAATTTCAGATGGTGTTATGTCAATATCAACCCATTTCCAATTAACAAACTCCGGTTCCGCCGTTTGAAGATTTATTTCTTCGTCTTTTCCTGTAAAACGGAATAAGACCCAATTCATAGCTTGTCCGCGTTTTTTGAATTTATGGGCTATTGCCGGCGGAAAATCGTAGGCAAGCGGAGGATCTATCACCGCTGCCACTTCAACCGAAGTAATGGAAGTTTCTTCTTTTAATTCGCGAAAAGCAGCTTCTGTAAAAGTTTCGTTGTCCTCAATTCCGCCTTGCGGAAATTGCCATTGTCCGGATATATCTTTCCTTTCGCACCACAAAACTTGTTTGTTGCGGTTGAAAACGACAATTCCCACATTTTTGCGATAAGGATAAACCATTATTTCCCTTTGTTATTCTGATTATAAATGCTTAAAGCTTTTATTGTGTCGACGGCGCGCAATAATTGATAATCTTTTTTCAATTCTTCATCTTTGGCGCTGTCGTCATCATTTTCTTTTTTCTTGCTGTTGGTATCAATGTTATCATTTTTCAAAGCATTTTTTAATTCGGCTTCGCTGATGGTTAATCCGTCATTGTTCAACAGTTCGACTTTTGCCGGTTTTACTTCAATATCCGGTTCAATGCCTTTAGCTTGAATTGAACGTCCGGAAGGAGTGTAATAACGGGCGGTGGTTAATCTGATGGCTCCATATTTTCCAAAAGGAATAACGCTTTGCACCGATCCTTTTCCAAAAGATTTTTCTCCGAGAATTACAGCGCGTTTATGGTCCTGCAAAGCACCTGCCAAAATTTCTGAAGCGGAAGCTGAACCGTCGTTGATAATAACGACAATAGGCAGTCCTTGAGCTATATCTCCGGCGGTTGCGCTGTATTTTAAAGTGTCTTCTTCATTGCGGGAACGTGTTGAAACAATCTCGCCTTTATCAAGAAATAAATCCGAAATGGCAACGGCCTGATCAAGCAATCCTCCCGGATTGTTACGAACATCAATGATTAATCCTTTAATTTTATTATTTGTTTTCTTTTGCATTTTTGCAAATTCTTTTTTTATTGTTGCATCAGAACCATCGTTAAAAGAAGAAATGCGAATATAAGCGATGTCTTTTGCTTTTATATCACTTTTAACTGATTGAATTTTTATTTCTTCACGTTTCAGGGTGACATCAAATGGTTTTTCGTTAGCGCGGCGGATAGTCAGTTTTATTTTTGTGCCGACCTTTCCGCGCATTTTTTCAACGGCTTCATTAAGGCTCATTCCAATAACCGGAGTTCCGTTGATTGTGATAATATAGTCCCCCGGTTTCAATCCGGCGCGAAAAGCAGGAGTGTCGTCAATCGGAGATACAACTTTGACCACTCCGTTTTCCATAGTAACTTCAATCCCCAGTCCTCCGAATTTTCCTTGGGTTTGTTCATTCAGATATTTAAAACTTTTGGCATCCAAAAAACTTGAATGAGGATCAAGAGACGATAACATTCCGTTAACAGCGGATTCAATTAATTTTTGATCGCTGACGTCTTCAACATATGAAACTTTTGTTCTTTCCATAACTTCTCCGAAAAGGTTAAGCATTTCATATGTGTCAAAGTTTTCTTCTTTGGCGGCATTTTTTTTGTCAGCTGCTGTAACACAGCTTGTTGTGCCTAACAAAATGTTAATTGTTAAAGTAAAAATCGTAAGTTTTTTTAACATAATCTTTTTCCTGTTAAGGTTGTTTAATCTGAAATCCAAGCAGCCGGATCGATAGGTTTATTGTTTTTGCGAAGTTCTACGTATAAGTTGCTGCCTTCGCTGTCAGGCATTTGACCGATTGGTTCGCCGGCTAACAACATTTGTCCGACTTCGCAATCGATATCTTCCATGCCGGCCAGAAGAGACATATAGCCGTCGCCGTGTTCAATAATAATTAATTTGCCGTAACCGCGGAACGGTCCCGCAAAAATGACTGAACCGTCATAAGGCGAAATAACTTGCGCCTGCGGGCGTGTCTGGATTGAAATACCTTTAGACGTAACGCCTTTTGAAGTCTCGGCGCCATAGGCAACAGCAATAGGTCCGCGGGCAGGTTTAGACAAGTGTCCGCGCGCTTTTGCAAAATTCTTTCCAGTTTCTTTTATAAACTCAGGTTTCGTTTTTATCAAGTCATCACTTTCGGCAGTTTCTTGTTTTTCCTGCTCTTGCCTGTATCTTTCAAGTTCTTCTCTTTCTCGGCGTTCTTTTTCTCGGCGTATCTTTTCCATTTTTTCACGGGCTATTCTCTCCCGTTCCAATTTGTCCAGCAATTCTTTTATATCTTTTGCCTGATCCGCTAATTGCTTTATTTTTTGCTTGGTTTCGGCGGTTTCTGTTTTAAGCTTTGTGCGCATAGCTGATTTTTGCGACATTAATTTGCGCATTTTAGTATGCTCTTTTTCAAGGGCTGCTTTACTGCGGGAAACGTTAGCCATCTGTTGTTCTATATTTTTTTTCTTAGCAGAAATTGTATCCAGTCTCAAACGAATCTGAGCGGCCTGTTCTGCCAAATAAGGGACTGTTTCGCGCAATAACATGGCGCTTCGTATTATTTCTACGGGTGTTAAAGGCTGTACAAAAAGCGATTCGGTTGGCTTGAGTGCTAAATTTTGTAAAGCGTATAATGTTTTAATTAAATTTTTATCTTCGGTTGTAAAACTTTCTTCGGCGTCTTTGAGTTCTTTTTGCAAATCGAGCAATTTTTTTTCCATAGCCGATGTTTTGTCTTCTATGTTTTGGATTTGCTTGGCTTTTTTTATCATAGCGCGGTTGATTTGGTCTAATTCCCGATTTATTTCCGCCGTCTGCCTTTGAAGTTTTTTATGATGGTTGTTTTGTTGTTGAACTTGTCTTCGCACATATTCAAGATCCTGTTCCGATACGACAGCAGCATTGGCGCTGCAAATTATTGCCAGCGCCACAGCCATCGTATACGGAAACAGAGTCTTGAAATTCACAGTCAATCGGCCTTTATTTTTTTATCAATAAAGATTTGCCGGTCATTTCGGAAGGTTGTTCTATTCCGATAAGGTCAAGCAGTGTTGGTGCTATATCGGCCAATTTTCCTTTTTCCAATCCGACAATATTTTTAGGAGCATTGATTAATACGGCTTGAACATCGCCGACAGTGTGCGCTGTGTATGGCTGTCCTGTTTTCTCATCGACCATTTTTTCTGCATTTCCGTGATCGGCGGTAACTAAAATAACGCCGTCAACATCTTTAATGGCTTTAATAACGCGTCCTAAACATTCATCAACTGCGGCAACGGCTTTGAGAGCGGCTTCCATAATACCGGTGTGTCCAACCATATCACCATTGGCAAAGTTGCAAATGATTACATCAAATTTTTGGTTTTCGATAGCATCAACCAATTTGTCGGTGACTTCATAAACAGACATTTCTGGTTTCAAATCATAAGTTGCAACTTTCGGACTTGGAATCAAAATACGAGATTCGCCTTTAAATTCTTTTTCTTCTCCGCCGTTGAAAAAGAAAGTAACGTGAGCATATTTTTCGGTTTCGGCAATTCTCAGCTGTGTCAGTCCGTGGTCGGCAATAACTTCGCCGAAAATATTAACTAAAGCCTCAGGCGGAAACATTGTCTGCATAAAACGGTTGTGGTCTACTGAATATTCAGTCATACCTACAGCTATTGACAATTCTATAATTTTTTTACGGGAAAATCCTTCAAAAGTTTTATCAGCTAATGCATACAAAATTTCACGGGCGCGATCGGCGCGGAAGTTTGCCATTAAAACTGCATCTCCGTCTTCAAATCCCTTATAATCGCCAAGGGTGCATGGAATAACAAATTCATCTGTTACTTTATCGGCATAAGATGATTTGATGGCTTCTTCTGCGGTTGCAAAACGTTTTCCGTCAGCCAACACCATATTGTTATAGGCTTTTTCAACTCTGTCCCAACGTTTATCGCGATCCATGGCGTAGAAACGTCCTGATAAAGTGGCGAGTTTAACTTGTTTGAAAGTTGAAATGCTTTTTTCAAAATCAGCCAAAAATCCGGCGGCAGATTCCGGCGGTGTGTCGCGTCCGTCTAAAAATGCGTGAACATCGGTTTTGATGCCGTTATCGTTTAAGATTTGTGCCAAAGCGACAATATGAGCTTGTGAAGAGTGAACGCCGCCCGGTGACATCAATCCCATTAAATGACAAGTTTTTCCACTTGTTTTTAAAGTCGAAATAAGTTTTTGCAGAACAGGATTTTTAGACAAACTTCCATCTTTTATAGCCTGATCAATTTTAGGCAGGTCTTGCATAACCACTCTGCCGGCGCCGAGATTGGTATGTCCGACTTCCGAGTTGCCCATTTGTCCTTCTGGCAAACCAACGGCTAATCCTGAAGTCTGGATTAAATTATGCGGATATTCTTTAAGATAATTGTGCCAATTTGGTGTGTGTCCTTGTTCAATGGCATTATCAGAAGTTATTTCTTTGCGATAGCCCCAGCCGTCAAGAATGAGCAGCATAACAGGTTTTTGTTTCATTTTTTTATCCTTCTTAAAACTACGATAAATTACGATTCTTTTTTCTGTGCACAATTATATATAATTACGACAATAAGAAAAGTATAATTTTTATTGAATCTGCAACATTAATTTTTTCCATATTTCAGCTGGTAAAGTTCCTCCGCTTATATTTTTCATTGGAGAATTATTGTCGTTGCCAACCCACACAACCGCTGTGTATCCGCGTGAAAAACCGGCAAACCATGCATCACGATAATCTTGGGAAGTCCCTGTTTTACCTGCCGCAAAGAAAGGTAAACGCGCTTTTTTGCCTGTTCCGTTTTCAATAACGCTCTGCAACATTGAGGTTATGTTTTCAATAGCTTCATCGCTGATGATTTTATTTTTTTCATCAGAGGTTCTTTCATAAATTTTGTAGCCGTCTTTGCTGTAAATTTCATTAATGGAATAAGGCCAGTTTGCAAACCCGCCGTTAGCGATGGTTGAATAAGCAACGGCCATATCTATAATTTTAACTTCAAAACTGCCGAGAGGCATGGACGGCGCGTTGTTTATAGGCGTGCTGATTCCCATTTTATGAGCCAATTCTATGATTTTTTGTTTTGAAATTCGATTGCTTAAATCAATGGTTGCCAAATTCAGTGAACGGCGGAAAGCATCTTTTACCGATACTTTTCCGTAATATCTTTTATCGTAGTTTTCTGGTTTCCATTTTCCGATGGCAATGGGTTTATCTTCTATAGTGTCATCAGGTTCAAAACCGTCTTCTAATGCTGCAAGATAAACAAAAGTCTTGAATGAGGAGCCCGGCTGCCGCAAAGCTTGAACAGCGCGGTTAAATTGACTGTTGCGGTAACTTATGCCTCCAACCATGGCTTTAACCGCACCGCTATTGTCAATAACGACAATAGCGCCGTTTGTCACATTGTTTTTGTGGTTTGCGGCAACAGCCTGCTGCAAAATGGTTTCGGCGGCTTTTTGCAATTTCCCATCAAGCGTGGTATAAACATTTATATCAATATCACGTTCGCCGATATAAGCATTTACTTCATTATAAACCCAGTCGGCAAAATATTTTCCGCCGTCAAAATTGTATTTATTGTTGCCTATCGGCATTTTTAGAGCCAAAATTTTTTGTTTTTCTGTTATTTTTCTATTATCGACCATATTTTGCAACACTACGGTTGCTCGTTCTACGGCTCGTTTTTTGCTTGAAATTGGATTATAACGAGCAGGAGCTTTTAATAGACCTGCTAAAATAGAGGCTTCCATCATATTTATATCATGAGAGCTTTTATGAAAAAATTTTTGAGATGCAGCTTCTATTCCGTAAGTTCCGGCTCCCATATAAACCCGATTCAGATAAAGAGTTAAAATTTGATTTTTTGTGAACTTTTTTTCCAGCCAGAAAGCCATTAACAATTCTTGAACTTTGCGTTTTATATTTTTTTCGGGAGTTAAAAACAAATTTTTGCTGACTTGCTGTGTAATGGTGCTTCCGCCTTGGACATAGCGTCTGTGAATTAAGTTAACAACCATTGCCCGCCCGAAAGAAACAAAATCAAACCCGAAATGGGAATAAAAACGCCTGTCTTCGGTGGAAATAACAGCGTCGCGAACATATGACGGAAGATCCTCTGCGTAAACTATTTCGGAATAAACGCCGCCGTATGATTCTATTTCCTGCCCTGATTCGGTTAAAATCGTTGTAGCCGGCAATCTGGTGCGTTCAATGGCTTTGGATATATCTGGCAGAGTTATCCAGCAATAAAAAATATATCCGCCGCATATTATGCTGACGATAAGAAATATTATAAGAAAAAATTTCAGCCAGAACCGATTGTTTCCTTTAGATTTTTTTCTGCTGTTTTTGCGCTTTGCCTTTATGCTTTTCTTATTTTTTGCCGCCTCTTTTTTATCTGCGGATTTACGGGATGTTTTTTTAGAGGGTGTTTTGCTCATGGTTTGCCTCATTGCGATTCTTACCCCGAAAATAACAAAAATAAGTTATTATAAAATTAAGCTTTTAAGCAGACATCTGGAGCTCTTAAATATAAAGGCTTCGGATAATCAAGATTTTTTTTGCTCCAGCGCAAATCACCGCAGCGGGCTAAAGCTTCAATCGGCGGAATATCAGGCATATTGATGACATGCAGACTCAGACCGGATGGATGATTTAGAAATCTTTCTACACCATCGCCGGTAAATGTTACTTTGTGGTTTCGCAGCTTGTCGATAATTTCTTCATAGTTTAAAGCTTCAGGAGTGCTTAGAGCTTTTTTGTGAATGTCGAACATCTGAAAATAGAAATCATTGCGTTTGGTTTCAATTATAACGGCATTGACTTCGGCAAGCTCATCGGGCTCAATGTCTTCAATATAAGCCTCAAATGCAGAAACTCCGGTTAATTTTATATCAGGCAAAGCCAGTTCCAAGGTGCGGGCAGCCGATAAAGAGGAACGTACACCGGTGAAAGACCCCGGACCGGTGCAGACTGTAATTAAATCAATATCCTTCATTTTCAGATTATTGGCATCCAGTGCGGCCTTTATTGCGGGCATTAAGGCTTCGGATTGTCCAAAATCCATTTTTTGCACTGATTTGTATAGTGTAACGCTGTCTTTGGTTAAAATTACCGAGCAGCTTTGCGCGGTTGTATCAAAAGCTAAATTGAACATCTTCTTGTTTACCGATTTGTTTTTATGTTTACTCTGTTGGCATAACTTTATATTATATACAACAAAAATAACAGAAAAATTTTAAACGGATGAATAAAGAACTTCTTTTAGACATGTTTTATGCCGCGCCGGAATTGTGGTATACTATTTTCGGTATAATTTTTGTTTTGGGTGCTATAATAGCATGGTTTTATTATAATATATTGAAATTAAAACAAAAAAACTATTTTATCAGACGTTCGCAGGATAGATATGCTGAAACGATTAATGCGGCTAAGGACGGATATTATATTTTTGTTTATCCGGATGACCGTGTTAATGATCCGCGGCATACTATTGTTGAACATTGTTCCCGCCGGCTGGCGGTTATATTGAATCTTCCTTCGGGGATAGAATCAAAATTTGATGAAATTCTGAAACATTTTTATAAAGATGACGCTGAAAAAATTTATAAATATGTAGCTTTGCTGCGTGAAGACGGAGTTTCTTTTGAAGATAAATTTGTTCTCAAAAATGGTAAAAATCTAAATTTGAGCGGTGCCCGTATCAGCGGAGCTGATGGCAGTATTTATGGTGATATTATTTGGTTTCGCGATATAAGCAATGATGCTTCTTATATAGATTCGTTGCTTAGAGAACAAAAAAAGACAGACAATCTGCTGCACAATTTTGAAGATATGGTCGATAATTTGCCTTATCCGGTTTGGCTGCGTAGTCATGAACTTAATTTAGTCGCGGTTAATAAAAAATATGCCGAATTTGTCGGGACGGCCGATAAAAATGCTATTATTGCCGAAAATCTCGAAATCGACTGCGGAGGAAAGGATAAATCACTAAAATTTTTGGCGCAAAAAGCTCAGGAAAATAATTTGCCGCAAAATAAAATTATAAATTGCAATATAAACGGTTCGCGTTTTTGCTTTGAAGCTGTAGAAACACCTTTTCATAGTGAGGAGAGTTTGGATAAAATAGCTACGGTCGGCGCATTGTTTGATATTACCGAGCTTGATGAACTTAAACATAATTTGAAACAACATCAAAATGCGCACCTCGAAATTTTGGGAGCACTAGGAACGGCTTTTGCTGTTTTTGACAGCGGTTTAAAACTTTCTTTCTATAATCAAGCGTTTAAAACTTTATGGCGTCTTGATGACGAATGGTTTGAGAGCGGAAATACTTACGGCAGTTTTTTGGACAATATAAGAGAAAAAAGGCTTTTGCCTGAAGTGCCTGATTATCCTTATTTCAAAAGCGAAGAACAAAAAATGTTTGGTTCGATTCTTGAGCCGAAAGAAGATTTATTGCATCTTCCTGACGGCCGTTCCCTGCGGAGGGTGAGGGCTCCTTATCTAAAGGGCGGACTTGTTTTTGCCTATGAAGATATTTCGGATCGCTTGGCTGCCAGCAGGGAATATAATTCGCTGATAAGTGTCAGGCAGGAAATATTAAATAATATTGATGAAGCGGTTCTGATTTTTGAAGGGGATGGAAGACTTAAAATTTATAATCAGGCGTATGTCAATCTATGGAATGCTGATGAGAATATTTTAAATAGTGAACCAACGTTTAATGAATTGCTCGATACTCAAAAAATATTTTTCAACGGCGTTTCCGATTGGCAGGCTCTGAAAAAAGATATCATCAGCCATTTGTTCAGCAATAATACGCAGGCATTCAGCCTTAAACGCTCTGATGACAGTATTGTGGAGTGTTTTTCAACACTTTTGTCTAATGAATCGATTATGGTTTTAATGCGTAAAGTTTCTTCGGTTTAATATTTGACAAAAAATATAAATGTGTCTAAATTATAAAAACAATAAACTTTGAGGAAATGCGATGGACGAAGATATTTTTCCGGAATCAAAGGAAGAGCAAGAAGATAAAGACGATTCCAATATGGAATGGAAAAAAAACGGTATTGATAAGCACGAGCGTTTAACCCTCAAAGTTAACGTTAAAGAAGCTAATTTATATAACGCTAATAAAAAACGCGAAACTAAACCGCGTATAAAGGCCCGCACACCGCTTGAAGTTCCGAAAGGATTTAAAAAAATAAGCAAAAAAATACGCGATTCCTACGATGATGAAGAAGATGATGATGAATATATTTTAGTACCTGTTTTTATGGATAAAGAAATATCATCGCTTGAAAAAGCATTAACACCGCAAGAAAAGAAACAGCTTGAACAAATGGAAAGCGCTGAGGATATACATTTGCGCCAGACTGTTGAAAAAGATATTCAACTGCAAAAAGCCGAAGAAATTATTAAAAAGGCGGGATTGGAAGCTGATCGCAAAATAACCAATCAAATGCGTGATAAAGTTACAAATGTCGATGCCAAGGATTTGGCAAAAGAAAATCTGAAAAAAGAAAAATCCAATGATATTCTCAATCTTAAAAAACAAGATAAAGATTCCAAATCGGAAAAAACATTGCCTAAATTGAAAAACGCTGAAGAAAAAGAAGTTAAAAAGGTGATTATGGATGATGCTGAAAAAGATAAAAATTCAGTTAAAAAGAATTTGGAAAGAGAACAGCAAAAGAAGAACGAAATTAATCCGGTAACCAAAGAAAAAACTTCTGAGGAAAAAAACAAGCAGCCTGAAGCCAAACAAGAAGAAAAAACAGATTCCAAAAAAGAGGAGCAGCTGAAAGCTCAAAAAGCTTCGGAAGAAGAAAAGAAAACTTTTGATGAAAAAACCGCCCGCCAAATTATTTTGGAAAAAAGCGGTCGCAAAGACACAAGCAATGAAGCTTTAATCCAAGAATTGGAATTGGAACAAAAACTTGAACGCGAGCGTGAACAAGATAAAAGAGAAGATTATCAGAATACTAGACCTCTGCCGGAACGATATAGAGGCAGAAGTCGTTAAATATAACCGTTTGTCTGAACTTGATTCTTATTTTCAAACAAATTGTCGACGATTATTTCCATATTTTCATATTCTTTAGATTCTATAATTTTAACGATTTTAATTTCACGTTCGGTCAGAGGAACGTTAATTCTGATTTTATCATAAAATTGGCGGCTTTTCTCTTCCATTTCGGCGGCTTCTTCACGCCAGCCTGTTTCAGTATAGTATCCTGATAACATTTTGTTGGCATTGGCAATTTGTTGGGTATAAATTTCTTCATCTGCCAAATTTAATACATTCGAATAAGCCCAGACAGCTTCATCAAAGTTTTCGAGTTTTGTGTATATATCTCCTATCCTGCCCCAAGCGGTTACATTGCGCGGATTGAGTTCAATAGCCAGCTCAAAAGCTCCTGCTGCCAAAGATTCATTTTCAAAAGAAGCCAATGTGCCGAAAATTGTGGCGCAATTTGAAGTTTCGCACCACCGCCGTTCTTTATCGCGTCCTTCTTTCATAGATTTTATTTTAGAAATGTTATTGTCAATCAAAGTTTCAAGCAATACCAAAGCTAATGTGCAATCTCCTCTTGCAATATGAAAAATAGCGGTGGTTTCCTGCGGTAAAAGCTTGTCGCTGTTAATTCTTTTAAATCGGCCGTTAAGGCATAAATAAATAAAAAATTTTATTGCGGTTATGGTTTGAATAATATCGTCTTCCGTATTGAGATGCTGATTTTTATACATAATTGTTTGAGCGATTTTGGGCTCATCAACGCCGCGTTCCAACAAATCGACAATTAATCCTAATAAATTGCGAAGTTTTTGAGGTTTCAGCCGATATTGAAAAGCATCTGCCGAACGGATAAATTCGCCGTCGTCAAATTTGGTTTTACGATCCCAGTCAAAATTAAAAGGCTGTTGACGACTGACAACATTTTTTTCTTTGGGGGCTTCCGGCTTTTGTATTTTTTCCAATCCTTCAATATCTAAAGGAATATATTCATCATCCGTAAATCCGGAAATAGGGCGGTCAAGCCGATTATCGGTGCTCTTTTTTGTTTTGTCTTCCTGCAGGTGAGATTCTTGCATTGCTGCTATAATGGTTTTAATGTACCAAACCAATATTAAAGCCAGAACAAAAGTAATTGCAATCAAAAATAAAGACACAGCCAATAGCTTGTCTTGCGGCAAGGATAAAATATATTCTTCAACAGAATGATATGTGCGCTTTGAATAATCAGCGACAAATTTTGTAAATTTTTGAAGATTTAAAATGTTATCCATGTTTTTGTCGGCATTGTTTACAAAAAATTTTTTAAAGTATATAAAGACTATTATATAACACAACAAAAAACAATAAAAAAGAAGAACCGAATAATGGGATATCTGTCTAATAAAAAACATAAAGCGCGGGTAGGCACTGTTTTGAAAGTATTCTTGCTGTTGGCTGCGATTATAACATTATTTGGATATGGCTCAGGAAAAGTTGCGGTGTTTTTTGACAGCCTGCGTTGGCAGCTTTATATGTTTTTATTGGTTGTTTTGTTCTATACTTTGTTGAAAAAACACTATATTTACGCTTCATTGTTTTTTTTATTAGGGATGATAAATTTTTTTACCATATCTTCGGCAGTGAATGTTTTTGCCGGCAAAGCAAATGAAGACAGTTCATTAGAATTGCTTTTTGCTCCCCAAGTGCATGATGCGCCGTGTTTAATGAAAAAAATAAAAAACAAAAAATATGCGGTTGTTGCTTCAACGAACCCTGATATGAATGAGTTTGAACTCGAAAAAATGATTCCTGCGGAATATAAATTTCTGCATTCGTCCGAAGGATGGGAAAAGGGTTTTATGCTGTCGTCGCTTCCTGTTAAACTTTCCGGACGGGTTAACCTTGGTTCTGATGTTTATGCAGATTTTGTTAAAATAGATTCAGAAGGTTTGCCTTTGTCGCTTATTGCTGTTGATTTCAGCAAATTGGATGAAAAACAAATTTCTTTTGCTTTGAATAATTTGTCAGCTTTTGTTGCTCAGCAAGATGATCCGGTTGTTATTTTTGGCGATTTTAATAGAGTCGGCTGGTCAAAAGCAATGACGGCTTTTATTGAAAAAAATGGCCTTAAAGTAAAAAATGCTCTAAATGACAATATTCGTAATCTTTTTATTCCTCAACATTATTATATTTTAGGTTATGAACATAGCGGCATAAAAGGATATTTGTTTGGCGAGCACTTAAATTCTTTGCCTCTGTTTACCAGATTTTAGGGTTTCGGCATTATATCTTAACAAAATAACTTTGTTTAGAAACGAGACCGAAAAATGAGCATTTCAAAATTAAAACCCAGTCAGCTGTATGCTGTTTGCGATCCGCAGAAATTTGATTTTACAAGCACGGCCGAGCTTGAAGAGAGAATGTCGGCTTTGGGGCAGGATAGAGCTATCAGTGCTGTTGAACTTGGAATTAACATTAAATCCAAAGGGTATAATCTGTTCTGCCTCGGACCTGAGGGTACGGGAAAAACCAGTTTGGTTAAACGAATTTTGGAAGAAGAGGCAAAAAAACGCTCTACGCCGAAAGATTGGGCTTACGTTTATAATTTCGATGAACCTTATAAACCTCACAGTATAAGTTTTGCTGCCGGACAAGCTGTTGATTTTGCAAAAGATATTGATAAACTTATCAATGATTTCAGCGTTGCTATACCGGCTATATTGGAAAGCGATGAATATAAAGCGGGCGTAAGTATTATTCAGGAAAAATATAAACAGAAAAAAGATGAATATTTGCGCATTTTACAGAAAAAAGCTAAAGGTAAAAGTGTTTCGCTGCTGCACATGCAGGTGGGACTTGTGGTCGCTCCGGTTAAAAACGGTGAAGTTTTAAGTCCGGAGGCTTTTGATGAACTGCCGGAAGAAGAGAAAAAAGAGCTGATAAATGATTTGAACTTGATGCAGGAAGAAATCGAAAAAGCAGCCAAAGATTTACCAGAATGGGAAGATAAGCAGCGCCGTGAACATAATTTGCTGCGTGAAAAATTTATTAAAATGGCAGTAAAGAAGCCAATTGATTCTTTGCGCCAAAAATATAAAGGCCACCGTGAAGTAAATGAATTTTTGAAAAATATTCAACATCATATTATTACCAATATTGATGAATTTTTACCGGAAGATAATACACCGCCGCAAAACGGCAACGGCGAAGAAGACGCTTTGACATCGTTACTGTCTAAAATGAATAGGCAGGAAGAAGATAAATTTGCTAAATTTAAAGTAAATGTTATTGTCAAAAACGAACCGGAATCAGGGGCTCCGATTGTTCATTTGGATCATCCGACTCAAGGCAATCTTGTCGGAAGAGTGGAGCGTATTCAGCAATATGGTGCGCTTTTAACTGATTTTACTTTAATAAAAGCAGGCGCTTTGCACAGAGCCAACGGCGGATTTTTATTGATTGACGCGCGTAAACTGTTGCAGCAGCCATATGCGTGGGATTCTCTTAAACGGGCGCTTGCGTCAAAAACAATTAAAATAGAAACACCGAGTGATGAAACCAGTTTTACAACTATTTCTCTTGATCCGGAACCGATACCGCTTGATATTAAAATTATTCTGACCGGTGATGAAGAATTATATGATTTGCTTTCGGAAAGAGATCCTGACTTTTCGGATTACTTCAAAGTTGAAGCCGATTTCGGAACATTAATGGATCGAAATGATGAGAATGAAATCGAATATGCCAAATTAATCGGTTCGCTTTCAAATAAGAAAAAATTGCGCAGTCTTAATCGTCAGGCTGTGGCCCGTATTATAGAATATTCATCGCGTTTGGCAGAGGATTCAAAGAAACTGACGGCTCATATTGCTTCAATAGGTGATTTGCTGCGCGAAGCTGACTATTGGGCAAGAGAATCCAATTCCAAGCAAATTGGCAAGAAACATATTGATCAGGCTATTGCTGCGCAAATTTACCGAAGCGACCGCATTAAACAGGCTATGCTTGAACAAATCGACGATGGTACCATTTTGATGGATACGAGCGGTGCAAAAGTTGGCCAAATTAATGGTTTGGTTGTTTATAATTTTTCTCGTTTTTCATTTGGCAAACCCGCGCGGATTACAGTTCAGGCGCGTATAGGAAATGGTGAATTTATTAATATCGAACGCGAAACAAACATGAGCGGTCCGATACATACAAAAGGTGTGTTGATTTTGCAGTCGTTGATAGCTAACCGTTTTGCCAAACAGTCTCCGCTTTCGCTTTCTGCTTCAATTGTGTTTGAACAATCATACGGCGGAGTTGACGGAGACAGTGCGTCATCGACGGAATATTATTGCCTTTTGTCAGCAATAGCCGATTTGCCGATAAAACAAAATATTGCTGTAACCGGTTCAATCAATCAGTTCGGCGATATTCAGCCTATCGGCGGCGTAAACGAAAAAATTGAAGGCTTTTTCGATGTTTGCGCCCATCGTGGTTTAACAGGTGACCAAGGTGTGATTATTCCGCGAACCAATGTTGGAAATCTGATGCTGCGCGAAGATGTTATTTCAGCCGTCAGAGAAGGAAAATTCCATATCTATGCTATTGACACGGTCGATGACGGTATAGAAATTCTTACAGGAATAAAAGCTGGAAAAGCCAATGCAAAAGGCGAATTTCCAAAAGACAGCGTTAACTGGAAAGTTAAACAAAGCTTAGACAGATACTATCAGCTCCACGCTCGCTATGCCAAAGAAACTTTCGGCGGCATTGTTTGCTGAATTTTTTGCAACAGGTCTTCTCTTGATAAGCTGAAATCACTGGCAATCCAGTCTTCTTTCAGCTTATCAAGCAGCAAACCGATTTGTGAATTTTCGATTTTTCCTGCTTTTATAATATCTTTTCCGCTGATAGGAAAGATAGGAACGATAGTTTCATTGATATCAGATATTATAGAGCTTATTTCTTCAGGAATTGTTTGTGTTCTTGCTGCTTCGATAATCAGTTTGTCTATGCAAAACTCTTTTCCAAAACGAAAAATAAGTTTACGGCGCAATTGTTCTTCCAAAATATTTTCTAAACCTATTTTATTTTCTGCCCATTTAATCATGGTTTCTTTTTGCCGTTTTGTCAGGTGCATACGAATGGCTAAATTTTCAGCTAATGTTTTATTGGGAAAATAAAGCGCAAAAAAACGGCGTAAGGGGTTGGGGGAGAGTTCTAAACCTTCTTCTAAATGAATTAAAAAATCAAAATTGCTCAAATAATTAGAAGGAGAAAGCCAGTTATCCAAAATTCCGTTATCAAGCATAATTCCGATAACTTCGGCAGCATTGTGAGTTAAAAATATTTTGGTCAATTCATCGCGGATACGTTCTATGGAAATTGTTTCAAGACCGTTTTTGTTGTCGATACAGGCTTTCAGAGCATGTTTATCAATAGGCGTTTTGGCAAACAGCGAATGAAATCTAAAAAAACGCAAAATCCGCAGATAATCTTCTTTTACACGCTGATCGGCATTGCCGATAAAACGAACGATTCCCTTTTCCAAATCATTTATACCGTTGTAATAATCAAAAACATTTCCTTCTTCATCGGCATAAACGGCGTTTATAGTCAAATCGCGGCGGGAAGCGTCTTCTTCCCAATTATCCGTAAATTCAACAACAGCGTGGCGACCGTCGGTTTTAATATCTTTTCGCAAAGAAGTAATTTCCAATACGGTGTTATTGATAATAACTCCCAAAGTGCCGTATTTTAGGCCAATGGGAATAGTTTTTACACCGGCATCTTCACAAGCTTCAGCCAACTCATCGGGTGATAAATCGGTTGACAAATCAAGATCAAATCCTTTTTTTCCAACAATGGCATCACGCACGGCGCCGCCGACAAAACGCACTATACCGCCATGGCTGCGTACAATATCAAAAATTTTCAATACGTCTGAATCTGTTGTGATTTTATTTATATTAAGATATTTATCCCTAATCATTTTCGACCTGCTGTAAAAAAATCATATTGTAATATTATCTATTTTTGAGTATTTATCAAATATATCACAAAAGTTAACCGCAGAAAAAGGATAGATAATTATGAAAAAAATCGGACTGCTTGCCTTTTGCAGTATAAGCTTGCTTACTTTTTCGGCTTATGCCGGTGCTCCGCAGCTGATAGGCGAATATGATGACTGGTCGGCATATATTTATAAAGAGGGTAAAAATTCAGTTTGTTATATGGCGAGCACACCGCAAAAATCAGAAGGAAAATATACGCGCCGCGGCGATGTCTATTTGGTTATAACTCACCGTCCGGCAGATAAAAGTTTTGATGTCGTTAACTTTGTAGCTGGTTATGCTTATAAAAATGACGCAAAGGTTATTGTTAAAATCGGCAAAGATACAATCAGCGATTTTTTTGTTGAAAATGACAAAGCTTGGACAATGAATGCCAATGTCGATAAAAAATTAGTTGAAGCTATGAAAAAAGGCGAAAGATTGATTATTGACGGAACATCAACCAAAGGCACAACAACCAAAGATACATATTCTCTTAGAGGTTTTTCTTCAGCGTATCGTGCCATTAGTACAAAGTGCCGCCGATGAGTGATAAGATTGAATTAATAGGTTTGTCTAGGGAAGAACTGCAGCAGCATTTGCAAAATCTGGGCGAGCCGGCCTTCCGCGCCAAGCAAATTTGGCAATGGGTTTATTTTTACGGCAAGACAGATTTTAACGAAATGACTAATTTGTCAAAACCGTTGCGCGAAAAATTGTCGTCGGCATTTGAACTAAGCCGTCCGAAAATCGTTACCGAGCAAATTTCCGTGGATAAAACGCATAAATGGCTGCTTGAATTTTCCGACGGACAAAGAGTTGAGATGGTTTATATTCCCGAAGAAGACAGGGGGGCGGTTTGCATTTCGACTCAGGTCGGCTGTGCTATGGGGTGTAAATTTTGCCATACCGGAAGCCAAAAATTAACCAGAAATCTGACAGCCGGTGAAATTGTATCGCAATTTATGGTTGCCCGTGATGTCTATAAAGAGTGGAATTTGAAAGAACAAGCCAGAATGTTGTCAAATATTGTGGTTATGGGAATGGGAGAACCTTTTCAAAATTATGAAAATTTGGCGCGTGCCGTCAAAATTATTTCTGACGGTGAAGGAATAGCGCTTTCTAAGAGAAGAATAACCGTTTCCACATCTGGTATTGTTCCTCATATTCCAAATTTTGACATGGAAATAGGAACCCGCTTGGCAGTTAGTTTGCATGCTTCTAATAATGAATTGCGTTCGCAGATTATGCCTATAAATAAAAAATATCCATTGCCTGATTTAATGGCTGCCTGCCGAAAATATCAGGATAATAACGGCGGGTATATTACATTTGAGTATTTAATGCTGAACAATTTTAACGATACATACGCTCATGCCGCAGAGTTGGTTGCAATGATGAAAAATTATGGGATTCATGCAAAGTTTAATTTGATAGCATTCAATCCGTGGCCGGGGTGTGATTTTCAGCCCAGTTCCAATAACAGAATTCATGCTTTTTCCGAAGAATTGCAAAAACATGGATTTGCAGCGCCGATTCGCACTGCACGAGGACAGGATATTTTAGCCGCCTGCGGACAGTTAAAATCAAAAAAACAAGCCTGATTATAATAAAAAACTCCGAGAAATCAGAGTTTTTTTTTATTATAAAATTCCTTGCAAAAAAAACAGTTTATTCAGGGGCGAATATTAATGTGTCGTTAGATGCCGTTCCACATTAATAAGCGTGATCAAACCGTAAGTTTTTCTCTCTTTCCAGTCATCGCTCGATTTTTGGCAAACTTATGAACACTCACTTCTTCTTGTCATCCCTCGTTTTTGAACGAACTCACAAACGTTCTCTCCTTTCCGTCATCCTCTTTTTGTATGCGCTCAAAATACTTTTCCCTCTCATTGTCATCCCTCGTTTTTGATGACAATCAAAAACGTCAAGGGATCTGTTCTTCATGTCATCCCTCGAAATGCGTTTGCATTTCGTCAAGGGATCTACGATGTTTCTATAATCTGAAGATCGCTGGACGATTTTGCATTCAGCAAAATCGAGCGATGACATAGAGAGACATAAACGTATTTCTTCTCCAGTCATCCCTCGAAATGCGTTTGCATTTCGTCAAGGGATCTACGATGTTTTTATAATCTGAAGATCGCTGGACGATTTTGCATTCAGCAAAATCGAGC
>UQMA01000027.1 GCA_900542055.1 uncultured Azospirillum sp.
AGAAAAAGTTGTAGAATATAATGCTGAACAAAACATAAACGATATTATTCGCGCGGTTTCGCACGCCGAAGATAATTTGACTGAAGTCCGTTCTGTCAGCAGTTCATATAGCGAAATTTTAAAAATGATAATGTAAGATAAAAAAAGCTTGATTATTTTTTTAAACTAGTTTAAATACTTCATCTGTCTTTATGATAATTGTGCGGCTGTGGCGAAATTGGTAAACGCGTAACGTTGAGGTCGTTATGAGCTAAGCTCTTGGAAGTTCAAGTCTTCTCAGCCGCACCAATTCTTTTCAATTTTATGAGGTTTTGCGGATTATATAAATAACGTTCTTGCAGCGGGGGAGGGAATTTATGAAAAAGAAAACCAAAAAACATGCCCTGTCCGCCAAAAGCAAACTTCGCATTCGTTCTTCAAAAAACTCAACAATTCAGCAGCCTACTTATTTGGGATTAGGACCGAAATTTGTCAATTCAATCATTATCGGATTGAATGAAGACGATGATATTCATGTCAAAAAAATCATTGCCGATCTTGATGAATATGATTTGGCGCGCTTGATTGAAGTTTTGGATATAGGTCACCGCCGCAAATTGGTCGGAATTATAGGTGATAAAATTGATCCGGCTGTTATTCCCGAATTAAATGAAGTGGTTCAAGAGCAGGTTCTTGAAAGCCTTGATGAAAAACAGATTGTTAAAATCGTTAATGAACTGGATTCGGATGATGCGGTTGAAGTACTCGAAAATATGGATAATTCCGAGCAGCAGGAAATTATCAGACATTTAAATCCTGAACTAAAATATCAGGTAAAATCGTCATTAAATTATCCTGAAGATTCGGCAGGACGTATTATGTCGCGCGATTTTGTCAGCATGCCTGACAATTGGAGCGTGAAAGAAGCTAAACAGTTTCTGCTTAATAACGATGAACTTCCTGATGAATTTTATACGGTTTTTTTGGTTGATGAAAAAACTTTGCGTCCGACAGGCGAAATCACGCTTGATAAGTTGCTGCGAGCTAAAGCAAGCACTTCGCTCAGCTCGATTATGGATGGAGAAATCGTACCGGTCGATGTTCATACCGATCAGGAAGAAGTTGCCCACATGTTCCGTGAATATGGCTGGATGTCGGCTATGGTGGTTGACAGCAAAGGGCGTCTTATCGGTGTTATCAATATTGATGATGTGGTTGAAATTATTCATGAAGAAACCAGTGAAGATATGATGGGAATAGCCGGTGCCGAAAGCAACGATGTTTATCGTTCGGTGTTTGATATTTTCAAATCCCGTTCGGTTTGGCTGGTTACAAATCTTTTTGCTACAATTGTTGCGGCTTCGGTCGTCGGCGGTTTTCAGGATATTATAGCTCAATTATCCATTTTGGCTGTTCTAATGCCTATTGTGGCTTCAATGGGCGGAACAACCGGACAACAAACGTTGGCGGTTGTCGTGCGTTCATTGGCAACCAAGGAACTGACTTCACGCAACGCACTGCGTATGGTCGGCAAAGAATTTATGGTCGGTTTGTGTAACGGTTTGCTGTTCGCGGTTATGATAGGCGTTGCCGTTCATATTTGGTATCCGGAACAAACAACCATCAGTTATATTATAGCTTTGGCAATGCTGTGTAATTTGACTGTCGCGAGTTTGGCCGGTATTTTAATACCGTTAACCTTAAACAGATTAAAAGTCGATCCGGCTATTTCTTCAGGTGTATTTTTAATTGCCTGCACGGATTCGGGAGGATATTTCATCTTTTTGGGTTTAGCTAAACTGTTGTTGTTTTAATATTCACAAAGGTTAAAAAAATGAAATGGATGATTGCGTCAGATATTCATGGTTCAAGTTTTTATACTCAGAAAATGCTGGAAGCTTATCGCAGCGAAAAAGCCGAAAGATTGCTTCTATTAGGTGATATTTTGTATCATGGACCGCGTAACGATTTGACTCAAGAATATAATCCGCAGTTTGTATCTGAACAGCTGAATAATATAAAAGACCAAATAGTATGTGTACGCGGTAATTGTGATGCCGAAGTCGACCAAATGATGCTGAAATTTCCGATTATGGCCGATTATGTGCTTTTAGCTGAAGGGAGCACCACTATTTTTGCTACCCATGGTCATTTGTATAATCAAGAGGTTTTGCCTTCGCTATACAAAGGTGATATTTTGTTAACCGGACATACGCATATTCCGGCTTGTATTCGGCACGAAAATTATACCTATATGAACCCCGGATCGGTTTCTTTGCCCAAAAATGAAAGTTGGCATGGGTATATGCTGCTTGAAAATGGAAAATTTGTGTGGAAAGATTTGGAAGGCAATGTAAAACTGACATTCAGTCTTGCTGATGAATTGTCAAAATAATTTCTGTATATATTGCATTTTACGCTTTTTATCCAATCAAATCCGCTTATAATGACACAGAATTAAAAACAGGGAGTGGATTATGCTTATAGGTCTAGGTATTGCGTTTGTTGCAGCTGTTTTAGATCAGCTGTCAAAGTTTTTTGTTTTGAATTATGTGCTTGAAACCTATCCTTACATAAAAATAACTCCTTTTTTCAATATTGTAAATGCATGGAATACCGGTGTCAGTTTTTCAATGTTCAGCAGTGGCGGTTTAATCGGAAAAATTTTGTTATCGTCCGCCGCTTTGGTTATAGTGGCTCTTTTGCTATGGTGGCTTTCGAAAGAAAAGAAAAAAATTTTGCAAATAGCATTAGGATTGATTATCGGCGGCGCTTTGGGAAATGTTATCGATCGTATTCGTTTGGGAGCAGTGTTTGACTTTCTGGATTTTTATGTATCAGATTATCACTGGCCGGCTTTCAATATCGCCGATAGCGCCATTTGCATCGGAGCTGTGATTTTCTTGATTGATAGTTTGTTTTTAAGCAAAAAAGGAGAAGATAAAAAATGAAAAAAATTGTTTTTGCCGTTTGTGCTGTTCTTTTATTAAGTTCTTGCGGTTGGACAAAACAAAAATTGGGGTTAAGCAAAACCGCTCCCGAGGCCGGAAATGCAAAAGATGAATTGGTTATTCCCCCTAATTATAATTTGCTCCCTGAAATTCCTGCCGATAATGGCAATCTTTAAGGAGTTGAAAAAGTGAAAAAAATCGGATTGTTCTGTGTTGCAGCGTCATTTTTTTTGATTCAACCTGTCAAAGCCGAATTGTTTAATATGAGCAGCTATACTCTAAACAATGGCATGCAGCTTGTGGTTGTTCCAAATCACAAAGCGCCGATTGTCCAGCAAATGATATGGTATAAGGTAGGCGCCGCCGATGAAAAAACAGGCAAGGGCGGAGCTGCTCACTTGCTCGAACATCTGATGTTTCGCGGAACTTCAAAAATTAAAGGACAGGATTTTAATCGGATTTTGGAAGACAATGGTGCAAAAAGCAATGCTTTTACATCACAGGACTTTACGGTATATCATCAGTTTGTAGATATCAGCCGCTTGGAGTTGGCTATGTTTCTAGAAGCTGACAGAATGCAAAATTTACAAATTGATGCCGACAGTTTTGAAACTGAGCGCAAAATTGTTTATCAAGAACGCAAACAGGTTGTCGAAAACGACCCGATGTATCTTTTTAACGAAGAAATGCAAAGAGCTTTCTGGCAGCAGCATCCATACGCGCGTCCGATTACCGGCACAGAAGATGAAATTCTTAATTTGACGGTTGAAGATGTAAAAGATATTTACAGCCGCTACTACAATCCGCAAAATGCGGTTTTGGTTATTGCCGGTGATATTGAACCAGACTTGGCTTATAAGTTGGCTGAAAAATATTACGGGAATATTGAAAATAAAGGAAAACGTAATCAACGAAACATTTTGCCGGATAAAGTGAAAACAAACACTGTAATAAACATGAAACTTCCTCAAATAGATGTGCCGAGATTAGTTCGCAAATATAAAGCTCCATATTATGTAAACGGCGGCAAAGCAATTTATCCTTTGATGATATTATCAAAATATTTGGGGGAAGGAGAAATTTCATTTTTATATAATCGTTTGGTTATTGAAGAAAAAATAGCTGCCTCTGTGTCGGTTTCTTATAATTTTGCCGTTTCAGGAGGAAGTTTTACCATCTATGCCATACCGGCCAAAGACATTGCTATTGCCGATTTGCAGAAAAGCGTTGACGAAGCTGTTGTTCTGGCATTGAAAAATCTTAATAAAGCCGAGTTATCAAAAATAAAAAAACAAATGTTGGCAGGCTTGATATTTGTACGTGATAATCCAAGTCAAGCAGCGCAAATAGCAGGTATGTTGGCAGCTCAGGGGATGAAAAAAGACGAAATAGAAGCTTATGCCGAAAATATACAAAATGTAACGTTGGACGAGGTTAAAAAAGCCGCGGCAAATGTTTTCAGCTCGACCTCTGTTGAAGGAATAGCCTTGTCGAAAGGAGATAAAAAATGAGTCACAGACCTTATTATGCGCGCAAACCCCGCAGATGGCCGTTTTGGCTTTTGGCAATTGCCGCTGTCTGTGGTATATGCAAATATTGCACGACTTTCAATCCTCAAAAATTGGTTGAAAATTCCGAATTAAAACAAAAAACTTTTTCTGCACGGGTTGTTGAAATTGTTGCGCCGAAAAGCGGAATAAAGGCTTATTTAATGACAGAAAAAAGCAATCCGATTGTTAGTATGTCGTTTATTTTTGCTGATAGCGGATCTGCCTATGATGAGCAGAATTTGACGGGATTATCCGATATTACCTCAATGATGTTATTGGAAGGAGCCGGAAAACTTTCAAGACGGCAATTTAAAGAAACTTTGGAAAATTATGCCATTGATTTGAATTATAGTGCAGACAAAGACGATTTTGAAGGTAAAATGCTTTCAACAAAAGAAAATTTGCCCAAAGCGGCTGAATTGCTGCGTTTAAGTCTGACAGAGCCAACGCTTGATCAAGAAAATTTAGACAGATTGCAACAGCAGATTTTGCAATCTGTCAATCGTTTGCTTGAAAAACCGGAAGCAAGGCTTGCTAATGCCGTTGGTAAAATCATTTTTGGAAAACATCCTTACGGTATCGGTGCTGAAGAGTTGAGAAAATTTGTTAAAAATATAAAAACAGATGATATTCGCTCTTTTATCAAAAACAGACTGGCTAAAGACCGAATTTATATAGGAATTGCCGGAGATATTTCGGAAAACGAAGCTGAAAACCTGATTGATAATGTTTTCGGAAATCTGCCCGAACAATCTCAAACAAAAGCTTTGCCCGCCGAAGATATTAAATATGCTGCTTTAGGACAAACAATTATTGAAGATAACACGCCGCAAGTGTTGTTTGAAGCCGTTGCGCCTTCAGTTCCGCGATTGAGCAAAGATTTTTATCCTTTATATATAGCCAATTATATTTTGGGCGGAGCAGGTTTGAATTCACGATTAAATCAGGCTGCCCGTGAAAAAGAAGGATTGACATACGGCGTTTATACAGGAATGGAACTCTTAAAACATGCCCCGCAGTTGGTTGGCAGTTTTTCAACCACTCCGCAAAACTTTCCCCGTATGAAAGAAATTTTTATTAACGAATGGACAAATATGGGGAACAAAGGTATAACGGCGAAAGAATTGCAGTCGGCTAAAAATTATCTGCAAAGTTCCTATAATCTTCGTTTTGCCGATATCGGAACTTTATCAGCTATTTTGGCTTCTATGCAAAGAGAAAAGTTGGGAATAGACTTTTTACAAAAACGTAATGGTTATATTGAAGAAATTACATTAGAACGGGTAAACCGCGTTGTTAAGAAATATTTTTCTCCCGACAATTTGGCAATAGTCAGTTTGGGACAGATTGAACAGAAAGGAAACTAATTCGATGAATAAACCGATTACAAAAACTTATGTGTGGAAAAAGCTTGCAGCTCATTACCATTGGCACAAAAATGATGAGATGAAAGATTTATTTGCCAAAGATCCAAAGCGCGCAGATAAGTATACATTGAATTTGGGCAATTTGTATTTTGATTATTCCAAAAACAGATTTAATGAAAAAACAATGCGCTATCTATTAGATTTAGCAAAAGAAGTTAATTTAAAAGATAAAATTTCCGCTATGTTTTCGGGCGAAAAAATCAATAAAACCGAAAATCGCGCCGTTTTGCACATTGCTTTGCGCAACAGACAAAATACGCCGATTTATGTTGACGGCAAAGATGTTATGCCTGAAATCAACACCGTTTTGGGTAAAATGAAAAAATTCAGCGATGCTGTTCGTTTTGGCGAGTTCAAGGGAGCCACCGGCAAAAAATTGACTAATATTGTCAATATCGGAATCGGCGGTTCCGATTTAGGACCTTTTATGGTGACAACAGCATTAAAAGAATATTGGGCAAAAGATATGAATTGTTATTTCATTTCCAATATCGACGGTTCGGCCTGTGATGATGTTTTAAGTTCTATAAATCCTGAAACAACGTTGTTTGTGATTGTTTCTAAAACTTTTACCACAATTGAAACTTTAACCAATGCCAAAACTTGCCGCAAATGGTTGGTCGATGCTTTGGGCGAACATGCGGTGGCAAAACATTTTGTCGCAGTATCGACTAATGCTGCCGAAGTTTCTAAATTTGGGATTAATACCGATAATATGTTTGAATTTTGGAATTTTGTCGGCGGACGCTATTCTATGTGGTCAGCTGTCGGCTTGTCTATTGCTTTGATGGTCGGTATGGATAATTTTGAAAAAATGCTTGATGGCGCCAATGAAATGGATTTGCATTTCAAAAATACCGAATTTGAACATAATATTCCGGTAATTATGGCCTTGCTGGGAGTTTGGTATAACAACTTTTTCGGTTTCAGACAGCAGGGAGTTATTCCTTATGATCAGGATTTGCGCTTTTTCCCGAAATATTTGCAGCAATTGGATATGGAAAGCAACGGAAAATCCGTCAGCATGGATAATAAGTTTATAAAATATGCAACAGGTCCGGTTTTATTCGGAGGAGCGGGTACTGATGTACAGCATTCTTTCTTTCAATTGTTGCATCAGGGAACAGAGATTGTTCCGCTTGATTTTATTATTCCCGCTATTTCACATAATGAAATCGGTGAGCATCATGAAATTTTGGTTGCCAACGCTTTGGCGCAAGGTGAAGCGTTGATGCGCGGAAAAACCATGGCAGAAGCCGCAAGCGAATTGGCAAAAGCCGGAAAATCAAAAGAAGAAGTCAGTTTGTTAAAACGTTATAAAAGTTTTGCCGGCAACCGTCCGACCAATACCATAGTTATTAAAAAATTGGATCCTTATACCCTTGGAATGTTAGTTGCAATGTACGAACATAAAGTGTTTGTTCAAGGTGTTATTTGGAATATTGATTCTTTTGATCAAATGGGAGTCGAACTTGGAAAACAGATGGCTTTGAGTATTCTGCCGGAACTGCAGGGCAATGCTTATGGCAAACATGATAGTTCGACTGCCGGACTTATCGGTTTGATTAAAAAAATCAGAAAATAATATCAGAGGCAAAAATGGGCATCAGGATTTTACCGAATACGCTTGTTAACCAAATAGCGGCCGGAGAAGTAATCGAACGACCTGCTTCAGTGGTGAAAGAATTGGTTGAAAATGCTATTGATGCCGGTGCTGCGTCCATAGAAGTTACGTTGGTTGATGGCGGAAAAAGTCTTATATCCGTCAGCGACAACGGGAAAGGAATGGACAAACAGGATTTGCCTTTGGCTATTGAGCGACATGCAACTTCAAAATTACCCGATAATGATTTGTTTCATATACATTATATGGGGTTTCGCGGAGAGGCTTTGCCTTCCATAGCTTCTGTTGCCAAATTGTCTATTGTTTCCCGCACAGAAAAAAGCGAAAATGCTTGGAAAATAGAAGTTTTCGGCGGAGAGATAAAATCACCGGTTCCGGTTGCCGCCAATTACGGAACAAAAGTTGAAGTTAGAGATTTGTTTTATGCTACTCCCGCCCGTCTGAAATTTTTAAAAACAGGCGCGGGAGAAACGGCGCAGTGCGTTGATATATTAAACCGAATAGCTTTAGCCAATCCTCAAGTGTCGTTTTCTTTGTTTGATGACAAAAAGAAAAAAATCAGCCTAAACGGAAGACAAGGCGATTTGTTTGACAGCAGGCTTAAACGTATCAGCGATGTTTTGGGACGCGATTTCGGCGATAATTCACTGCTAATCGATGCAAACCGAAATGATTTGAAAATCAGCGGTTTTGTAAGCCTGCCGACATACAGCAAAGCCAACACTCTTTCACAGTATTTGTTTGTAAACAATCGTCCGGTGCGTGACAAACTGCTGTTGGGAGCACTTAAAGCTGCTTATCAAGGAGTGTTGGAATTGGGGCGTTATCCGGTTTGTGCTTTGTTTTTTGATGTTAATCCCGAATTAGTTGATGTTAATGTTCATCCGACAAAAGCCGAAGTTCGTTTTTATGATGGAAATGCGGTGCGGGGATTGTTAATCAGCGCTGTGCGCAATGCTTTGATGCGCGGAAGTATGCAAACGGCGCAAACCGCTGATTTTTCTCAAATAGTAAATAATGATTCAGCGGAAGAAAATATTCCTGATACTGTTTTTTTACATGAAAATGCAACAATCTCCAGACCGTTTTTAACGCCGTTTCGTCCGCCGTTACCACGAAAAATTTTAGCAGATGATGTCGATTTTCCTGAACTTAAAAATTCTTTTTCGGTTAAAACTGAAGATATTTCGGCAGAAGATGCAGTCAATCAACAGCCTGTCGGTTTTTTAGGAATGGCAAAAGCTCAGTTTCATAATACTTACATTATTTCGCAAACTGAAGACAGTGTGATTATCATTGATCAACATGCGGCTCATGAGCGGATTGTAATGGAAAGATTCAAAGCTAATATGGCATCTGAGCAACAACCTCAAACGCAATTGCTGCTTATTCCAGAGGTTGTTGATTTAAGTTTGTCCGAGAAAACAGCTTTATTGGAAAACTGCGAAGAGTTGAAAAAAACGGGAATGATTATTGAGGAGTTCGGCATGACAGCGGTTATTGTGCGTGAAATTCCGGCGTTAATTAACGGCTGCGATATTAAAAATCTGGTTAAGAGTTTGGCTGAACAGATTCTGGAATGGGGAAAAGATTTTGCCTTGGAAGATAAAATAAACCATATTTGCGCGACTATGGCTTGTCATGGTTCGGTTAGAGCAGGGCGCAGTTTGAATGTGGCTGAAATGAATGAACTTTTGCGTGAAATGGAAAACACACCGCACTCCGGACAATGCAACCATGGCCGTCCGACTTATATTGAGTTAAAATTAAAAGATATTGATAAATTATTTCATCGATAGCATTTTTTAACTTGACAGAGGAATTTATATTTTGTAAACATACATCCGATGGCGAAAGTAGCTCAGTTGGTTAGAGTGTCGGTTTGTGGTACCGAATGTCGTGAGTTCGAGTCTCATCTTTCGCCCCAATAAGAAAAGCCGCTTGCAAAAGCGGTTTTTTTTATTGGAAAAAAGGCAAGTGGTATCCAACTTTCAAGAGCCGAGGTATAAACTTTAACTTTTATTAAATGAGTATTATCAAAAATTGTTGAAAGTAAATTTTTTTTTATTGATTTTAGTTCCTTTTGATATATACAATCCACCTTGTTCTAAGCGAGTATAATTCAATGGTAGAATGAGAGCTTCCCAAGCTTTAAATGCGGGTTCGATTCCCGTTACTCGCTCCATCTTTGTACTAAGAGTGCTCAATATGAAAAAATTGTTTATTTTGTTTGTTGCTGCCGGCTGCTTGACCGCATTTCAGACTAATGCTGCTTCTTTGACAGAAGTTGCGCAATCTGCTCAGCATTCTGTTGACAGCGCGGCATCTTCAGTTGATACGGCTATCGGAAATGTTTTGGATATAGCAAATCAGAAAAAAGCTGATATGGAAAATAAAAAAGCCGAAATAGAAAAGGCTCAGCAGAAAAAAGAAGCTGAAGCAGCAGCTAAAAAAGCCGAACGCGAAAAAGCTGTTGAAGATACAAAGAACAGTTTAAACAATCTTAAAAATGCTTTTACAAAATAAAATTGTTTGGTTTTGATTAAAAATGCCGTCTGCAGATTAATGCGACGGCATTTTTAATACATTTTTTTTAGTGAAAAAAGTTGACAAAATATAATTACTTTGTGTATACTGACTTTATAAAAAAATTATTAACAAAAATAAAAAATATATAATTATGAAAAAGATTGTTATCATCAAGACTGTGAACATGGTAAACAACGTAGACAACCGTCCTAACACCTATCTCAATCAGGAGAATAGAGTATGCGAAGACGGAGTATTCACAGAGCAACTTGTTTCTACACAGGCTGCAGTTGAAGAAGATGGTGTTTGCCGCGACCTTCGTACCAATCAGCTGATTGACACAAAGGGAAAACGAGTAGAGCGCGCCCAGCCTGGAACTGTTTTCAGCTATCCAGATGGTTACAAAGCTTTAGTCACCCGTTTTTGCAACGGTAAAGTTGCGGTTTTGACCACGTTTGTTGTCTCTGCCGCTTCAATGCACATTGTTAATGTGATGTAAGCGAAAAAGCAATCCCGAAAAGGTCTCTTCAAAAAAGAGACCTTTTTTTTGTGAAAAAATGTTGACAAAAAATATAAAAAATGTGACTATGCAAAACAATCAATTAATTATTAACATAATAAATTATTAGTGTATGAAAAAAGAAGCAATTGTTTTGGTTGGTAACAAGAAAAGCGCACCTTCGTCTTCTTTTGCTGTTTTTGAAACCATTAATTCATGGGCAACACTGAAGGAAATTAAGGTTATACCAAACGGTCATTATTTTGCCGTTCTCGTTGTCAACGGTAATCCTGACATTCGTCCGGATTTGTTTGTACAGGGATACAGACCGCATTCATCCTGTCGAGTTATTCATACCGATCGCCGCCGTTATGGCGAGTTTGTTCGCAATGCTAGACCTGAATTTAAGGATGATGTTATCTTCTACGATTCTCAATTGTATCAGATTAAGGGCGATCTTGAAGTCGAACTTATTCTGAAAAGCGGTGAAAGTCAAAATGCTGACGAGATGCAAAAACTTGCACAGCGTATTTGTAACGATCACGGCTATATTCAACTCGAGCCATTGGAAACGTATGAGTATGCTTGTCCTGTTTCGGTCGGCTATTTTTTGGCTGGTCGTAAGTACCACATTAGAGCAACGCTGGTTGGTAAGGTGAATGAACTCTCAATGGAGAAAAAGCTCCTTATTTTTGAGTATGAAACCGGCATACCAGCGCTTGTTGAGTACCAATCTGATTGTTTAACACGTTAATTTCTTAGCATTATGTACAAGACTTTAGCATTACGCATGTTACGTAAGTTTAAGAGAATTATTATCTTTTTGAGTGAGGCGGTTACAGATTTTTTTGTTCCGCCAAAAGCACGAAAGATTTTTCGCTCTGACTACTAAGTAACTGCAAAGTAAAGCGCCTTTCTCTTGAAAGGTGCTTTTTTTAAAAAAAAGCTATTTATAAAAACATATAGACAAAAAAATTGATTTTTTTAAAAAAACTTGTATGATATAAATATATTATATTTTACAAGGTTAACAAAAAATGCAAAATACAGCAAACAAAACTGAAAATGTATCTTTGGTTCTAAATATTGAAGAAGATATTAAAATTCCTCAAGATACAGTAGATGACAGAAAAAATATTATTGATACTGGAAATAGTAGAAAAATTAGAAATTATGGTCGTCCTAAGTTGGATTTAACCATTGAAGAAATAAAATTAAACCAAAAAAAACTCGATGAAGAAAATCTAAAAGTTATTAACAAAAGCTTTGCTGATGGGCAAATTGACGCAGAAACCAGAGAATATTTAATAAAATACTATACTGATGGTAACAAAATTTATGAAGAATTTAAAAAAAGTTTGAATGGGTTGCTTGGTGGACAACCTAAATCTATTCATTATATCAATTTATTAACTGGAAAAGTAGATAACGAAACTCCTTATTTTGACGAACACGTCAGTCCTCAAAATACTATGATGTATGAATATGAAATTAATGCTCCTTGGCGTTTAGAAAATCAAATTCCGGCAGCAAAGGGAGAAAAAATTCTTATAAAAGTCATTATGCCAAAGATGAAAAGTATTGAACGTGTTTTAGAAAAAGTTCGAAAAGGTGGAAAATATGATCTGGAACGTCAAGAAGAACTGAAAAAGCAGTCTATGGGTAAGAGTGTTGACAAAGCTAAGTTACGCACTCCCTTGCAAAAGCTTAAAGATGTTTTGCGTTGTACAATATTAGCTCCGAGGTATGATGATGTTTTGGCGCTTTATAACTATGGTTTAGATACACAAAGAACAATCAAAAGTTCTAGACCGAGCAAATATTTGGATAATGATGTAAAACACGCAGCTGATTTTTTTAAAAATATAAAAAATTATCGAGATATGAAAACGTATCTTCGTGTTGATGATAGTAATGGGAACAGGATGTTTGGCGAAATACAATATAAAACCGAAGTTCAGTTTTTTATGGCCGACATTAAAACTCACTTAGAATACGAAAAAGCTCGTAAATATCAGCAAATGTTTTATGATACAATGTTGAAAGGTGATAAAAAGCTTCTTAATTCAAAAATATATATGTGTTTGCTCAATATTCAAAAATTAAACAGCAATTCTTTTGAACGCTACAACATGTTGGTTTTGCAAGATATGAGAAAAATGGAAGATCAGCTGAAAGCCAGCGGTTGCCTTGCAGATGCAGACGGAACTTATCCCCTATGTCGAAAATTGTTGGACAAAAATTTGTTGGTGCGCTCATCAAGAGCGTTGACCGATGATTCTTTTTCAACGTATCCTGCGTGGGTAAAAGATGTTTATCGTCGATATTATCAAAATGTTGATGCAAAATATTTAGTTGATTTAAGAAAAAATAGAATGATGCAAAAAAATTAGAAAAGATATTGACAAAATAAACAAAATAAGCTATCTTTTTATTCATAGAAAATATTATTAATTTAAATTATAAAGACATGAAACAGATTAGCAAAAATGAAAAAATCGTAGTGTTAATAACTTTCTTTCCTCGTTACACAGCACAGACACCTGACTACATGGATTACAAGGCTGAGAACTTAAATGGTGTTCATCCTTGTATTCAGGCTGCTGATGGTTCACTTCGTGACTTGCGCACAAGCGAGCCTGTTGCAACTCCTGAGAAGAACTTTGTTCTTTGGAGAGCCGGTTCAGGAACTGTTTTTGAGTATCCAGACGGTAAGAAGTTGTTGATTTCGCGCCTGCTCAACCTTAGACGCACTACGGTTGTTATCGAGGAAGGTGATAACTTCACTTTCAATCCTTTAAGCATGGTGCTTCACAAAGTGAAGGACCACGTTGCCAAGGAAGTTGCGTAATCATCGTTTATCTACAAAAAAGCTTTCTTTCTTTTTGAAAGAAAGCTTTTTTTTATGCTTGATTATCTACTCAAAACGCCTTAACAATATTCATATTATGCAATTTGTAGATGAAGGATATATTGTCGATTTACGAAGATACGGAGAAAGTTCCGTAATTGTCAGCGTAGTGAGTAAAAATCATGGCTTACTGCGCGGTTTTGTGCGAGGCGGCCTGAGCAAAAAAAATCTTGGCGTTTACCAATTGGGAAATTTGATAAATATTGATGCTTATGCCCGTATTGAAGAAAATATGCTGTCTTTCAAAACCGAATTGCTCCATCCGACAGCAGTAAAATTTATGGATGACGCCGCCAAACTTTCGGCATTATCCGCTTTATGTTCATTGAGTGTGGCATGTTTGCCGGAAAATGAAAATTTGGAACGTTTTTATTATTATATAGAAAGTTTTTTCCAACTGATTGATGAAAAAAACTGGCTGACCAATTATGCTTTTTTTGAATTTTATTTGCTGGAATATTTAGGAATAGGGCTTGACTTAAATGAATGCGCAGCAACCGGAACAACCGAAAATTTAGAATATGTTTCTCCTCGAAGCGGTAAAGCCGTATGTGCGGAAGCGGGAGAGCCTTATAAAGAAAAATTGTTTTGCTATCCGCATTTTATTATTGATAAAAATTATACTCCTCAGCGTTATGAATTGGCAAATTTACTGAAGATGACCGGTTTTTTCCTCAATAAAAACTTTTTTCAAATCCATAGCTTGAAATTTCCGTTAAACCGTGCTAGTTTGCTAGAAAATCTAGACTTGTAAGAGAAATTATGGCTGAAACAGAACAAAAAATCAGAGATGTGCAACTGGCTGAAGAATTGAGCAAAAGATATTTGTCTTATGCTATGTCAACCATCGTTTCACGTTCGCTTCCGGATGTCCGTGACGGGCTCAAACCGGTGCACAGACGCTTGATGTACGCAATGCGTCAACTCCATTTGGATCCAAAATCAGGCTTTAAAAAATGCGCCCGTGTTGTCGGCGATGTTATCGGTAAATATCATCCGCATGGCGATAGTGCGGTTTATGGCGCAATGGCTCGTTTGGCTCAAGATTTTTCTGTGCGCTATCCGTTAGTTGACGGACAGGGAAATTTTGGAAACATTGACGGCGACGGTCCGGCTGCAATGCGTTATACTGAAGCCAGATTGACAGATTTTGCAATGGCTCTGATGGAAGGCTTAAACGATAATGCCGTCGACTTTATGGAAACTTACGACGGTGAAGAAAATGAACCATTGGTTATGCCGGCTGCCGTTCCCAATCTTTTGTGTAACGGCACATCAGGTATTGCTGTTGGTATGGCCACTAATATTCCTCCGCATAATTTAAGCGAAATTTGCGATGCATTATTATATATGATTGAAAATCCTCAATGTGAAATCGAACCTTTGGTCCGCCGTTTAAGAGGTCCGGATTTTCCGACCGGAGGGGTTATCGTTGATAAATTTTCAAGCATTTTGAATGCCTATACCTCAGGCAAAGGTGTTTTCAGAATTAGAGCCAAATGGGAAAAAGAAGATCTTGGGCACGGACAATACCAAATTATTGTAACCGAAATTCCGTATATGGTTCAAAAAGCAAAATTGGTTGAAAAAATTGCTGAATTGCTGTTGGAAAAGAAAATTCCGCTGTTGAACGACATCAGAGATGAATCGGCGCAGGACGTACGCATAGTTTTGGAACCCAAGAGCCGTATGGTCGATGCAAATTTACTGATGGAACATTTATTCAAACAAACGGAACTGGAAAGCCGTTTTAATATGAATATGAATGTGCTCGATTCTGATGGTGTGCCGCGGGTTATGAGCATAAAAGAAGTTTTGCGTGAATATTTAAACCACAGACATTCGGTTTTGTTGCGCCGTACCAATTTTCGTTTAGATAAAATTAATTACAGATTGGAAATTTTGTCGGGATATTTAACCGCTTATCTCAATTTGGACAGGATTATAGAAATTATCCGCGGCGAAGATGATGCCAAAGCGGTTATGATTAAAGAATTTGCTTTAACCGACAATCAAGCCGAAGCCATTTTGAATATGAAACTGCGATCCCTGCGCAAACTGGAAGAAAGTCAAATAAAAGAAGAATATGATGAACTCAGTGAAGAAAAAGACGGACTTGAAAGTTTGCTCAGCAGTGAAGATAAGCAATGGCAGGCTATTGCGGAAGAAATAAGACAAACCAGCCAGCGTTTTGGTAAAAAAACAGCTTTGGGACGCCGTCGAACCGAATTCGGAGAAGTTGCCGAAACTGTCGAAGTTCCGATTGAGGCTTTAATTGAAAAAGAGCCAATTACGGTAATTTTGTCGCAAAAAGGTTGGATAAGAGGATTGAAAGGACATGTCGATCTTAAAGGCGAATTCAAATTTAAGGATGACGATGAATTAGCTTTTGCTTTGCATGCGCAAACAACTGACAAAATTGTTATTTTGGACAGTTCAGGTAAATTTTTTAACGTTTCCGCCAATGAAATACCAACCGGACGCGGTTTTGGACAGCCATTGCGTTTGATGGTCGATATTGCTAATCAGGATACGGTTACGGCAATGTTCGTTTTTGAACCAAAAGCTTCTTATTTACTGGCTTCTCATGAAGGACGCGGTTTTATTGTTGATGAAAACCACCTTATTGCTCAAACACGTAATGGGCGCAAAATTATGAATGTTGCAGATGGCGAAAAAACAACTTTCTGTACTAAAGTTTGCGGAGATATGGTCGCTATTGTCGGAGAAAATCGCAAATTGCTGATTTTTAAAACAGAAGAAATACCAACAATGGCGCGCGGCCGCGGTGTTGTGCTTCAAAAATATAAAGACGGAGGTCTGTCGGATATTCAGTTTTTCAACGAGGCAGACGGATTTAGTTTTAACCGCTCAGGAGGAGTGGGGGTAGAAACCAATTTACTGACCTGGTTGGGACATCGTGGACAAATAGGCAAACTCGTACCGTTTGGCTTTCCTAAAAACAATAAGTTTTTTAACTGATTAGGACAAAACTATGGCGCTTTATTTATACAAGAGCTATGGTAAGACCATAAATCCGAAAAAGCTTATAATCTTTATCCATGGATATAAAAGTTCAATGGAAGGAATAGCAGCAGAATCTGAAATATTGTCTATGTTTTTGCCAAATACGGTTATTGTTACACCGCAGTCTGATATTAAGAACAAAAACAACCTATCATGGCAATGGTATAATATCGGTGATGATGATAAGCAGCATCGAAGACATAATCCGCAAGCCTCGGTGGAAGAAATTATCGAAATTTATAATCGTTCAGGAAAGCAAATTTCCCAACAAGCGAAAGCGATAAACATTTTTATTGATGAAATGCAAAAGCTATATAAAGTTGATGATTCTAAAACCTATATTATCGGCTTTTCACAGGGGGCAATGATGGCTGTTTATACGGCGCTTAGCCGCAAAGCAACAATAGGCGGCTGTTTTGCGCTGTCTGGAGTTATTGCCGGCAAAGATTGTTTAGAAGAAGAAATAAATAATAAAACACCGATTTTTATGCTTCATGGAACGGATGATAATATCGTGCAATATAAAACCCTTGATTATTCAATCAGTTGGCTTGAAAAACATAATATAAAAGTTGAAGCTGTGCGTTATAACGGTCTTAAACATAATATATGTGTCGATGAACTTGATTTTATAGCTGAAAAAATATTACAAATGTAATTTTGTACGCTACAACAAAAACAATATTTTTATTGTTTTTCAATGCAATATTTTATAAAACTATACATAATATTTATTATGCGACAATTAACTCTACACCTTTTCTTGCAACTTTATTTGCAGTTTTCTTTAAATGTTTTCACAAATTTTTTTGCTCAATAAATCTGATTAAAATATTGTTTCCCAAAATAGATATCCCTCAGTAAACTTTTGGTTCTATAACGGCTACAAAACTAACGGTTTGACCACGGTTGGCGTAAAAAGCTTGTTATTCCAACACCTTGGTATTCAGCCCCAAGTAAACTTGGGGTTTTCTGTAAAGCTTGTAATAAATTTTGCCAAGATTACAAATTGAGTTGGCATTTATGACTTTTGAGCTGCTGATACTTTGAAATGCGATTTGTCAGCATTTTTTATAGGCTTTATGAAATTTCAACTGGAAATCGCAATAATATATATGTAGTAATTATTGTTTTTACCGAAACACTACATTGCCGCTTTTATAAGTTGTTGAGTATAAATATTTGATGGATGATTAAAAATCATATCAGCTGTATCATATTCAACAGCCTTTCCATCTTTCATAACTAAAACAAAATCAGCCATTGCCCTAACCGCCTTCATATCATGAGATATAAACAGATAACTTATATTTCGTTTATTTTGAATATCTTGTAATAATTTCAAAATTTGAGCTTGTATTGTAACATCAAGAGCTGATGTCGGTTCATCTAAAATCAAAAGTTTTGGCTCCAAAATCAAAGCGCGGGCAATCGCTATGCGCTGCCTCTGCCCTCCTGAAAATTGATGAGGATATTTTTGAATATCGTCTTTTGAAAGTCCTACTTCTTTTAGTACAGATAATACTTTGTTTTGTATATCTTTTTTGTTCAATTTTTTATAATTGACTACCAATCCTTCACTTACAATCTGCTCGATTGTCATACGCGGATTAAGAGAATTATACGGATCTTGAAAAACAATTTGAATATCTTTGCAGAAACTACGTCGGTTTTTTAGGTTAAGTTCTTGTTTTTCAAAAATAATTTTTCCGGCATAAGCATTTAGCCCGATTAATGATAACCCCAAAGTAGTTTTGCCGGAACCAGATTCACCGACAACCCCTAATGTTTGACCGGCATATAAATTAAAAGACACATTATTTACGGCTTTAATAGTTTCTTTTATTTTTCCCCAGAAGTTTTTTTTGAGTGGAAACTCAACAGACAAATTTTCGACAGACAATAGTTTGTTTTTTGATTTTATCTTATTTTCTTTCAATAAGTTAACAGAATTTATTAATGTTTTTGTATAACTTTCTTTCGGCGTGTAAAAAATTTGTTTAACATTTCCCTGTTCAATAATTTTCCCCTCTTTCATAACTAAAACATTATCAGCGATTTTTTTTATGACCGATAAGTCATGGCTGATAAAAATGATAGCCATTCCAAGCTTTTGCCGCAATTCTAGCAACAAAGCAATAATTTGCTCTTGAACGGTAACATCTAATGCTGTGGTTGGTTCATCAGCAATTAAAAGCTGGGGATTATTAGCAATTGCCATTGCAATCATCACTCTTTGCCTTTGTCCGCCTGAAAGTTCAAAGGGATAAGCATTAAGCCGTTTTTCAGCATTTTGAATACCAACTAATTTTAGCAAATTCAAGGCCTTGTCCAATGCTTCTTTATGTGATGATTTTTGGTGTAAAACAATGGTTTCGGCAATTTGTTGTCCTATTTTATGCAACGGATTGAGAGAAGACATAGGTTCTTGAAAAATAAAGCCGATTTTTTCTCCGCGAACCGAGCGCCACATTTTATCATCAGCCTTTGTCATTTCTTGTCCCAAGAGTTTTATAGAACTCTCGGACATACAAGGAAAAAGCCCCAAAACAGACAATGAAGTCAAAGATTTTCCTGAACCGGATTCACCGACTATTCCTAAAATTTCTCCGTTTTTTAGGTTGAAAGCAACGTCTTTTACCACCCGTTTTCCGCTTTCAACTTCTATGTTGAGATTTTTAACTTCAAGTAAATTCATTGCCGCGCCTTTCTGCTATCAAGAGCGTCACGCACGCCTTCTCCTATAAAAATCAGCAGTGTTAACAAAATTGATAAGACCATAAATACGGAAATTCCAATCCACGGAGCCTGTAAATTGTCTTTTCCCTGTCTTACCAAATCACCCAACGATGGATAATCCTGCGAAAGTCCCAATCCCAAAAAGTCAAGCGCTGTCAAAGAAACAACGGCTTCCGAAATCAAAAAAGGAATAAACGTAATGGCCGCAACAAGTGCATTAGGAAGAATATGCCGATATATTATCCGCCAATTTCCAACTCCTAAGGCTCTGGCCGCTTTTACAAATTCAAAATTTCTGGTACGCATAAATTCAGCTCGCACCATTCCTGTCAATGCTGTCCAAGAAAAAAACAACAAAATTACCAACAACGTCCAAAAACTAGGGACAAAAAGGCTGGCAACGATAATTAAAATAAAAAGCTGCGGCAAAGAATCCCATATTTCAATAAAACGCTGCATAATAATATCTATTTTTCCTCCAAAATACCCTTGCACTGCGCCGGCGAATATTCCGATAAGCGATGATATAAAAGTAAGGATAAACGCAAAAACAACAGAAAGCCTTACACCATATAAAAGACGTGCCAAAATGTCTCTGCCTTCATCGTCTGTTCCCAACCAATGACGAAAACTTGGAGCGGACGGCGTTGGCGTTTTTAACTCAAAATCAACCGTATTAAACGAAAAAGGAATTACTGGCATTATCAGCCAACCATTGCTACGGATATTATCGGCTATAAATTCATCTTTATAGTCTGCCGGTGTTGGAAAATCTCCTCCAAACTCCATATCAGTATAATTTTTAAAAATTGGAAAATATAG
>UQMA01000028.1 GCA_900542055.1 uncultured Azospirillum sp.
CATAACGATAGTATAATCTTTTTTCAGTTCCATACGTCTGATCGCAATACGATGTCCATCGAGAGATACTATTTTCAGGTAGTTATTTTTGATTTCAAAAAGTTCACCGGTCATCATTTTATTGTTGTCATTCATTGCGATAGAAAACAGTGTCTGGTTAATGGTTTCTCTTAATGTAAACTGTGATAAAGTAATAAATTTGTCTTTTTCAAATCCAACACCCAATGGAACTTTTCCAAGATGAAAATCGCCGACGTTCATAATTCCGACATATGGCTTTCCGTCATATCTGGTTTCTGTATGGTAGCCCAAAGCACTTACGGTGGAATGTGATACGGCGAACGGCGTAACTATGAAATTGCCGTTGATTTTTACGGGTTCATCCGGCTTTATACTATGTAAATCAATTGGATTTGTAATACCTTCTTCATTGCAAACTCTTTTAATAAAAGCGCAGGTTTCTTTTGAGGCGTAAATCGGGGGAAATTTGTATCCCACCCGCAGCAGGTTGACAAGTCCACCGATGTGGTCTTCATGCATGTGGGTAATAAATAACGCGTCTAATGAAGTGTCCGGTTTTCCTCCGACTGATTTATGAAAATTGCGGATTTTTTCTATTTCATCATGATTTTTTACCGATTTTTTCAGTTCTGGATCTGCTGCCAAGCCTAAATGCTTTGTTACATTGGCAACAAAAGAACCAACCGGAAGATTTTCTGGGGCGAATAAAGCACCCAAATCATACATAACTTTTGTAACTTTGCCTTTTTCGTCGGTATGAACAATAATGGTAGAAGAACCACCGATACGATCTTTATTGTTTCCGCCTTCTAATATGATTTTTGTTGCAGAATCTCCCATGGTCATACCTCCTTTTAAAAATGAAGTGTTTATAAATTTGTCTATAGTAAACCATTGCTCTTGACAAAAATCAACAAAAATTTTCCTTTTTTTGAAAAAAATACAAAAAAATCCTCTTGTGTTGTCGCACAAGAGGATTTTTAAGAAAAATTATTTGCAATTGCCGCAATTTTTATTGTTAGGATAATTATCATCATTGATGGTGATAATGGTTGAAACAACAAAAGCGGATAAAGCGGCGATTCCTAAAAAGAGCATCCAGTTGGAAATTATTCCGAGCGGAGGCATAAAAAAGGAAACAGCACCCAAAACTACAGAGATTAAAAATACAATCAATGCAATGTCCGAAATTTTTTGCCCGAGGGGCTTTTTGCTAAACTTTCCCATAAAATTTTTTATAAAATGATGTATAATAGTAGCGAAATACCGACAATTGCGTCACAAACGGATGTGAACAGCAATCCTAACAAAATTGCGCAGATAGATAAAACAATGGCGATGTTGGTGTTACCTGTGTGAAAAACCAGCAGAATAGCGCCGGCATACCAAAGCCAAGAATTGTTCACGAAGAAAAATGCTTTTTTGGTTTTTAGCCAAATAATTACAGAATTGATGATAATTATCACCAAACCTAATTGAACAATTTTTGTAAATTCATCCTTGTCAATAATGCTGTACAAGGCAATCCAAGTCGGAACCAAATACAAAAATGACTGAAAGAATTTCAAAAAATATCCTTTCAAATCAACGTTTGATTTTTTTTCTAAAGTTTTTTTCATAATAGTATTTTTAAAAAGTTAATAATTTTTATCAGTCAATAATGATATGTAAAACTAGTGTGATTGTCAATAAAATAAACATTGATTTTGTTGTTGACAGAATAAACAAAAAATGCAATCATTTATGTCTAAAGATTATTATTATGTTGAACTAATTAAAATTTACTATTATGAAAAAGAACTCTAAAACTGAGGTTTCTCCTAAAACAAGAGAGTTACCTTCATGGGATCTGTCTTCAAATTTCTACACAGGAATTGACGATCCGAAAATCGAGAATGATATTTTGCGCGTTAAAGCCACGGTTAAGGAAATTTCTAAGTACGAAGGACGTATTGCAACGCTCTTGCCTTATGAGTTTGCATTACTGGTTCGTTTGTATGATGGTCTTGTTGAAACTGCCCGTAAGCTTACGGTTTTTGCCAACCTGATGTCGGACACTCATCTCAATGACCCTAAAATTTCAAGCTTTAAGGTGTCGTTGTCTGAGCGCTTAGACGAGATTATCGATCAGCCTACGCAATTTTTGCTGACTGAAATGGCTCGCATTCCGCAGCCACAGCAGTACGAGTTGCTGGTTAGTCCAAAGCTTAGACGTTATGCTCCGTGGTTAGAGAGAGTTTTCTTCTCTTCTGACGTTGACGATTTGGCGATGTACATCTTCAGAAAGAAGTCGGCAACCGAGTATCAGTGGTCAAAATTGTATGATGAATCCTGCGCTCGCATGGAATTCATTTACAAGGGCGAAACTTACAACGAAGCCCAGATTTTGGCGCTGAGGCGTTCTGTTACCAACAAAGAAGATGAAGATGCCATAGAACAGGTGATTTGCAATGTTTACAAGCAGAATGCTTACGTTATTGCTCATTGCTTGAACGCAATTATGAAGAATGAAGACGTTGATGCTAAACTTTTCGGTTATTATAACGCCGAGAACGAGAGCTTTGCCAGCAATATGGTATTGCGTGAAGACTTACTGCTGTTGATTTCGGCAGTAACTGATGCGTTTATACCAATGTCGCGTCGCTTCTATGCTTTGCTATCAAAGCTGCATCAGTCGCCAAAGTGTCATTCCGCAGGCAATCCTATCATTGTTCCCGAGAAAGAATATACTTGGGATGAGTGTAAAAAGATTGTTTTGAACGCATATAAAGCTTTTTCTCCTTTGTATGCGATCTATGCGGAAAGCGTTATTGACAATGATCTTATTGATGTGGGAACCAAAAAGGGTAAGAAGAGCGGAGCTTATTGCATTGGAGGCGATGCACCTTATATTTTCCTGAACTTTACGGGAAAAGAAGGCGATATCAATACCTTTGCTCACGAGCTCGGTCATGCAGTTCATCATCTGCTTAGCTCCACACAGGGGTACCTGAACGACAACACTCCGATTTCTTTGGCTGAAGTCGCTTCAGAGTTTGCAGAAAATTTGGTATATGAAAAGCAGCTCGCCGCTGCGAAAACAAATACCGAAAAGTTGCATTTGCTCATCGAACGCGCTTCTGATCAGATTGGTTCAATCCATCGTCAGGTGGCTATCTACAATTTTGAGAAACGAGTTCACGCAGAGCGCCAAAAAGGCAGTGACAGATGCTCTGAACCACATTTGGGCAGAAGAGTATGAGCGTTACACTGGTAAAAAGCTTGAGGGAGACAGCCAATATATTTGGATGGGTATTGCTCACCTTTTCAACTCTCCTTTTTATGTATATTGCTACGCTTTTGCCGGCTGCCTCGCAAACAACCTTATCAAGGTTTGGCACGACAACGAGCTTGACAATATCGAACTCTCTGATTTTCAATCACGTTACTTAGAGATGCTCAGCAATACGGGAGTTGAACCTTATCGTGATTTGCTTGAGGCATTTGAACTTGATGTCGACAATCCAAAGTTCTGGAGAGATGGTCTCGAAGCCATTGAAAAGAACATCGACGAAATCGAGAAGCTTGCAAAAGAAGAGGGCTTGCTCTAAAAACTAACAAAAAAAACACCGTTTTATACGGTGTTTTTTTGTGCGATTCATTTTAAAAATTCATATTTATATACTTTGTTCTGGATTTTTTCTGCAAGTTTTTTCTCTTTGGTACGGAGATTGGCTATCAGAAAGGTATATTGCGTGTTTGAACTGTCTTTATTCATTTTACCGTTTTTGTCGCGTCCTTGAAAATAAGCGCGGATATCATAAAAACTTGCGTTTGGATTAGCATTCGGCTGCCGGTGATAATATTTCCACAAAGCCTTGCCGGCGGTGAACACGGCTTGCGCTTCTGCTGAAAACTCAATTTGCTTATCTTTGATATGGAAGAGGCTACCACACCTCGAACAAGTTATCATCTTGTCTGAAAATATGGTATAAAACAAAATATCTCATTGCAAGCAAAAAATGTTCTTATTCTTACCGCGCTTGTTAATAAAAAATTACCGATTATGTCTTAAATTTTGTATCGGTTAAAACTTTTATCGGGAGATAACAATATGGTTAAAAACCCAAAAACAGCGGAAAATTTGCCTGAAATCTCAGACGAAATCGTTAATTCCGCCGAAGCTTTGGATAAACTGATTGAAAAAGTGAAACGTGCTCAAAAAGAATATGCAACATTCAGTCAAGAACAAGTAAACGCTATTTTTAAAGCCGCCGCCGCTGCAGCTGACAAAGCCAGAATTCCTTTGGCTAGAATGGCGGTTGAAGACACCGGCATGGGTGTTATGGAAGACAAAATCATCAAAAACCATTTTGCTTCCGAATACATTTATAACAAATATAAAAATACCAAAACTTGCGGCGTTATCAAAAACGACCGCACCAACGGCACTAAAATTGTGGCAGAACCTTTGGGCGTGATTGCCGGAATTATTCCGACTACCAATCCGACCTCAACAGCAATTTTCAAATCATTGATTGCTTTGAAAACACGTAACGCTATCATTTTTTCGCCGCACCCGAGAGCAAAAAAGTCTACCATTGCGGCTGCAAAATTGATTTTGGATGCTGCCGTTGCTGCCGGTGCTCCGAAAAATATTATCGGTTGGATTGATGAACCGAGTTTGGAATTGACACATCAATTGATTACTCATCCGCTGATTGACACCATTTTGGCGACCGGCGGTCCAAGCATGGTAAAAGCTGCTTATTCAAGCGGAAAACCGGCTTTAGGCGTTGGAGCGGGAAATACTCCGGCCGTTATTGATGAAACTGCCGACATTCAGATGGCTGTATCTTATATTTTGATGTCAAAAACTTTTGATAACGGTATGATTTGCGCATCTGAACAATCTATTGTTGCGGTAAAAGATGTTTATGAACAGGTTAAAAAAGAACTTCAGTATCGCGGCGCATATATTTTGAATGCGCAGGAAAGCGAAAAACTGAGTAAAATCATTTTAAATGAAAATATGACCGTAAACGCAGCTATTGTAGGACAAAGTGCTGCAACTATTGCTAAATTGGCCGGATTTGAAGTTCCGGAACATGCAAAAGTTTTGGTCAGCGAACAAACATCAACAGCTCGCGAAAATCCGTTTGCTCATGAAAAATTATCGCCGATTTTGGCTTTGTATCAGGCAGATGATTTTTATAAAGCAACTGATATGGCTTTGGAATTGGTTCGTTTAGGCGGTATCGGACACACTTCAGTGCTTTATACAGACGCTCGCTCACAAGATCGTATAGACTATTTTGCAACCAAATTACCTACCGGACGTTTGCTTATCAATTCGCCGTCATCTCAAGGCGGTATCGGCGATTTGTTCAACTTTAAACTTGAACCGTCTTTAACGCTGGGCTGCGGTTCATGGGGCGGAAATTCCGTCAGTGAAAACGTTGGGGTAAAACATTTGCTCAATTATAAAACCGTTGCCGAAAGGAGAGAAAATATGCTGTGGTTCAGAGTTCCGCCGAAAATTTATTTCAAAAGAGGAGCTGTCGATCAGGCTTTGCGTGAACTTGAAGGCAAAAAACGTGCCTTTATCGTTACTGACCGCTTTTTGTTTGATTCCGGCACGGTGAACAACATCACTGACGTGTTGGAAGAAATGGGCATTGATTATCAAATCTTTTTTGATGTTAAGCCCGATCCGACCTTGTCGACAATTGATGCGGCATTAGCAATGGTTCGTCCGTATCAGCCTGATGTTATTATTGCTTTGGGCGGCGGTTCTCCGATGGATGCGGCAAAAATCATTTGGTTGATGTATGAACATCCGGAAGTTAATTTTGAAGACATTTCAATGCGTTTTATGGATATTCGCAAGCGTATTTGCTCAATTCCGCAATTGGGTAAAAAGGCAGAAATGGTTGCAATTCCGACTACTTCGGGGACAGGTTCCGAAGTAACGCCGTTTGCCATTATTACCGATGACAAAACCCATGTGAAATATGCAATTGCCGATTATGCTTTAACGCCGAATATGGCGATTATTGATGCCAACTTCGTTGATCATATGCCAAAAGGTTTGACTGCGGCTTCAGGTTTCGATGCTTTGGTTCACGCGATAGAGGCTTATGTTTCAACCATGGCTACCAACTTTACAAATTCAACGGCTTTGGAGGCTATTAAGCAGGTTTTCCGCTATTTGCCGCGTTCGTATAAATATGGTGCAGATGACCCTGTCGCTCGTGAAAAAATTCATCATGCTGCGACAATCGCCGGTATGGCTTTTGCCAATTCATTTTTGGGCCTATGCCATTCAATGGCTCATAAATTGGGCGGCGCGTTTAATATTCCGCATGGTATTGCCAACGCTTTGCTGTTTAATCAGGTTATTCGTTACAATGCAACCGATTGTCCGCGCAAACAGGCTATTTTCCCGCAATATAAGTTTCCTAATGCCAAACAGCGTTACGGGCAAATTGCCAACAATTTGAATTTGGCGGGCAATAATGATGACGAAAAATTGGAAAGTTTGTTAAAAGCTATTTCACAATTGAAAGACGAAATTGAAATTCCGCACTCAATTAAAGAATGGGGAATTAAAGAAGAAGACTTTTATGCCAAACTTGACGATGTTGTCGAAAAAGCCTTTGATGATCAGTGTACGGGAGCAAATCCGGTATATCCGTTAATGGAAGATATACGCCAAATTTATATTGATGCTTATAACGGCGTTGATTATACAGGCACTAAAAAATAGGCTTTTGCCGCTATGCGTAAATCCGCCTCTTATCGGGGCGGATTTTTTATTGGCAATACATAAATTATAAAAGAGAAAACTTGCATAATTGGGTAATAATAGTTGCTTTGTAAAAGCTTTTGAATTAATAAATAAAGCTATTGATACATATTATTTAATATACTTTGGCTTGAGGAAAATATGAAAATAGATTTGGTTTATTTATGGTGCCGCTTTTGTTATCTGCACCCAAAATAAAATTATTGCCTGATTTCTTTTATCATTATTGTCGTAATAATACATCATTGATAGCCAAAGATATGTCAGCCAGATTGCAGTTTCTAAATACGGTTGCGGAATTAAAGCGTGTTTTGAACACTAAAGCTTGTTATAAAGTTTTGAAAGATGGATTTAACAGATGGTGTTGCAAATATGCAGTATATGTTTATGACGATTTATCTGAGAATTTAGCGCAAAGACAAATTTTGTGCAAAGGTTTACAACATGTTTTGGAAAATAACATATACAATGCTTTTAAAAAGAATGTGACCAAGATTTTTCAAATCAAAATTTTGGGTTTGCCTTTGTTCAAAGCAACAGAGTTTGATATAATCCGAAAAATTTCATTTTGCGGAATTCCATTGATCTCCATAAAACGCAAAAAATAAAATTCCTGATTGAAAAAAAGCCTGATTTTGATATATTTTCAAAATATGTTTCAACATTAGGGAGAAGATAAATGCGTTTGGCTTCAGTGTTAATGATGTCGGTATTTGGTTTTTCATCATTGTGCAATGCCGTTGAGAAACCAATTAACGAAAATAATAAACTCAGCCTTGATATAAGTATATACAATCAAAATCTGGCTCTGGTTAAAGATGTGCGCCGTGTGCCGTTGGAACAGGGAAACAATGATATCGCATTTGAAGGTGTTGCATCAAATATCAAGCCCGAAACGGCTATTTTGTATGCCGATGGACTGAAAGTTTTGGAACAAAATTATGACTATGATTTATTAACAGCCAACAATATGGTTGATAAGTCTGTTGGAACAAGTGTTAAAACCGTGTTGATGAATCCGACAACCGGCGAAAATATTTATAATAAAGCCAAAATTATCAGTGCGACCTATGGAATGCCGGTGCTGGAATTTGATTATGGAATTGAAGCCAATTTTCCGGGGCGCATAGTTTTTGAAAACTTACCATCAGGATTGCGCAGCAAACCGACTTTGGTGGCAAAAGTTGTCAGTGATAAAACAGCGGAAAAAGATTTATCTTTGGCTTATTTGACAAATGGCATCAGCTGGAAGACAAACTATGTGGCAAAAGTAAACAATGCCGACACACTCAATTTGACCGGCTGGGTAACTATAAATAACGAGTCTGGTGTTGATTATAATGATGCAAAAGTACAGCTGGTAGCGGGAAATGTTAATGAAGTGCGCGAGGCTGCGTTCGGTGCGCCGCGTGTTATGATGAAAATGGCTGCGGTTATGGATTCGGCAGCTGAAAGCGCTTCTTCGAATGCCGCTGTTCAGCAAGATTTAAGCGGATACCATCTATATACTTTGCCGAATAAAACAACTATAAAAGATAAACAGACAAAACAAATCAGCCTTTTGGAAAAAAACGGGGTTAAATATAAAAAAGAAGCAAAACTCGATTCACGTCTGTATTTTTCACCGTCGTCAAATTCTAACTTTGAGCAAATTCACCCCGATATGTATTATGTGATGTCTAACAATGAAAAAGATAACTTGGGCTTGCAGCTTCCAGCCGGCGTTATCCGTTTTTATGAAAATGATGATAACGGAAATCTGCAGTTTATCGGTGAAAATTCGATTGCCCATGTTGCGAAAGGCGAGGTTATGCGGTTGCGCTTGGGGAGTTTTGTAAATATTTTTGCCAACGGAAAAATCAAACAGATTCAAAAACTGTCGGAAGAAAAGCCTGTAAAAGACGGAACCCGTTGCAATAATATAAAATCAATATACCGTTATGAGAACGAAATTGAGATTGTTAACTCCGGTAAAAATGCTCAGGAATTTGTATATACGCAGAATTTGCCTAAAGATGCGACGGTTTCTTCAGAAAATATTAAAGGAAATCTGAAAAATGCCAGTGCTTATGAATGGCGTTTTTCCATACCGGCCGAAGGCAAGCAAATTTTGTCGTTTGCCGTTACGGCTCCTAATGAACGCCGAGTTTGCGAATAGCATATTTTTTGAAAAAAAGTAACCCACTGATTTGACTGTGGGTTACTTTTTAGTTTTTTAGCTTATCATATATATGTTGAAGTTTCCGGCGGCAGTAGTAAAATGCTTTTTATTAGGAGAATTAAATGGACAAAGTTTCTGTTATCATGCCGTTATATAACAGCCAATCTTTTGTGGAAGCGGCTGTAAAATCGGTTCAGCGCCAAACATACCAAAATTGGGAGTTGTTGATTGTCGACGATGCTTCAACAGATAATTCATTGGCCGAAGCGCGCAAATTTGAAAAAACAGATGCCCGTATAAAAGTGTTTGCTTCTGAAAAAAATCTGGGAGTCAGCGCAAGCCGCAATTTTGCTATCAAATACGCAAGCGGACGCTATGTGGCTTTTTTGGATTCGGATGATTTGTGGTCGAAGCATAAATTGGCTAAACAAATTGAGTTTATGAAACAAAATAATGCCGCTTTGTCACATACGGCTTATGCCTTTATGAATAAAGACGGAAAGATTAAACACAGCGGAAAAGTCAATGTAGATAAAAATGTTGATTTGGCAAAATATATGAAAACCACACAGATAGGGATGTCTTCGGTTATGGTCGACCGTCGGCAGATTCAAACGATTCACTTTCCAGATGATAGAAAATTGTGCGAAGATGCGCGCGTATGGATGGGATATATGCGGGAAGGCTATAATTTCAGCGGGTTGAACGAAGTGTTATCGCTTTATCGCATCAGAGATAAACAGCTCAGCAAAAACAAAGTTAAAATGGCGGCAAACACCTTGCAAAGATATTGGAACGAAAAAAATCTTCCGGCGTATAAAAGACTGTATTATTTTTTACATTATGCCTGCAACGGCGTCGAAAAACGTTTGCGCCCGACCAAATTGGATATGAAAACGGTTATTAAAAATTTTGAAAACGAAACGGAGCGATAAAATGGCTGATAAAACAAACGCAATGCGCAAATTAGACAGTATGAAAATTGCTTATAAAGAATATTTTTATACTAATGCTGTCAGCGGCATAGAAGTGGCGACTGAATTGGGAGAAAATCCCAAACAAGTTTTTAAAACGCTGGTAACAGTGGCAAAGTCGGGTGCGCATTATGTTTTTTTAATTCCGGTTGCAGAAGAATTGGATTTGAAAAAAGCGGCGGCTGTTGTCGGCGAAAAAGCTGTTGATATGCTAAAATCAAAAGATTTGCTGGGGTTAACGGGATATATCCACGGCGGTTGTTCACCGATAGGAATGAAAAAATTTTTTCGCACCACTATCCATAAATCGGCTTCAGACTTTGCAACAATTATTTTCAGCGGCGGAAAAATCGGCTTTCAAATTGAACTGAGTCTGGCTGATTTGAAAAAGGTTATTCCTTTTGAATTGGCGGATATCATCAAATAATCTGTTGCATAAAATTTTAAGGCTCATACAATAAATGCGTATTAATTTTTTGAAAGGATATGCAGATGGAAGCTATTGCCGTAATTTTGTTATTAGTGATTATTACCGCAATTTGTTCTTCTGTCGTTATTGTGCGGCAGGGACATGAATATACGGTTGAATTTTTAGGACGTTATACGCGTTCGCTTGATCCCGGATTTCATATTTTAATACCGATTGTTGAACGTATCGGTGCTAAAATTAATCGTATGGAACAAGTGTTGGATGTTCCGTCGCAGGAAGTTATTACGCGTGATAACGCAATGGTTACCGTTGACGGGGTTTTGTTTTTTCAAATTCAACAAGCAGCCAATGCCGCTTATCAAGTAAGAGATTTGGATCAAGCTATTTTGAACTTGATTATGACCAACATCCGCACAGTTATCGGCGGAATGGAAATTGACGAACTTTTGTCGCAGCGTGATTCTATAAATCATCGTTTGCTTGCTGTTGTTGATGAAGCAACTATTCCTTGGGGCGTGAAAGTTACCCGTGTCGAAATTAAAGATATTACGCCTCCGCGGGATTTAATCGACGCTATGGCGCGCCAAATGAAAGCCGAACGAGAAAAACGCGCAAGCATACTTGAGGCTGAAGGTATCCGTCAATCCGAAATTTTGAAATCAGAAGGTGAAAAACAGTCGCGTATTTTAGCGGCCGAAGGTGAAAAAGAAGCGGCATTTCGTGCTGCTGAGGCCAGAGAACGTGCTGCCGAAGCAGAAGCAAACGCTACAAAAATGCTGTCGGAAGCAATTAATGACGGCAATGGCAAAGCTTTGAATTATTTCTTGGGCTTAAAATATGTTGAGGCTTTACAAGGAATTGTAACTTCTCCAAACCAAAAGCTTTTGATGCTGCCGGTTGATACCCAAAATCTGATGAGTTCTCTTGCCGGTATTGCTGAAGTCGCTAAAGAAGTGCTTAATGATAAAGACGGGAAAAGATAATGTCATATTTGCAGTGGTTGTCCATAGGTTTGGTTTTGGTTTTGCTGGAATTTTTAGTCCCGGGAACCTATTTGGTGTGGTTTGGCTTTTCGGCGTTTGTTATGGCCGCCGTTGTAAGTCTTATGATACTGAATATAACAGAACAAGTAGTTGTTTTTTCAATAATTTCAGCTATTTTTGCAGTCATTGGGCTTTTTGTGTATCATAAAGTTATTACCAAATTGAATTCTTTGCAAAAAACGCCTCAGCTTAATGATTTGTCAAGCCGTTGCGTTGGGCATAGTTTTAAACTTATACAAGATACCATTGATGGTCGTTCAAAAGTTGCCGTTGGAGATGGAGTTTGGCTGGTTGAATGTCAAGATGGTTTAAAAGCCGGAGATATGGTTAAAATCATTTCAGTCAAAGACGGCGTTGTTTTGGTTGCTGAAAGTAAAATTAAAGAATAACTTAAATTTGAGTTTTTGATGATACAAAAAAATCTCCGTTTTGATTAACGGAGATTTTTTGTGTATCAATTGTCTGATTTTATTTTTTTGATAATGTTATCAATCATTTTTTCATCATAACTGTATGGGATGTGAGGAGTTTTTCCATTTTCTATTTTTTGCAAAATTGCGTTCTTGTCAATTTCACCGCTGTTGTCTTTTAGTGAGACAGCATGATTCCATTGAAAAACGGCTTCATCATAGCGTCCGCTTTCCCAATAAGCATCGCCCAAATGGTCATAAATTATTGCTTCGGAAGGAGCTAAATCAGAAGCTTTTTCTAAATATTTTATGGCTAATTCATATTGTCCGATGTTATAAAAGGCCCAGCCGAGACTGTCGACAATAGTTCCTTCATCGGAAGATTGCAGATAAGCATCGACAATCAAAGTAAAGGCCTCTTCAATATTTTCATTGTTTTGCAACAAGGTGTAGCCTAAATGGTTTTTGATGACTGGGTTGGGATTCATTGTTAAAACTTTACGAAAAGCTTCTTCCGCTTTGTCGTTTTGTTCATTGGCAGCATAAGACATTCCCAAAACAAAGACGGTTGACCAAACCTTGTATTGTTTTTCCTTAGGATAAAAGTTCAACGCTTTATTATAATAGATAATCGCATCTTTGTAACGTTTGGTCATCCGCATAATTTCGCCCAAACCGATATAAATATCAGGATTTGGCTGATAAGATTGCAGCAATTGTCTGAGAATTGTTTCCGCTTCTTTATATTTTTCCATTTTGGTATTATTTCTTGCAATTTGGAACAATGCGGAATAGTAACTGTCTTGCTCGGGGGTAATTTGCGCGTAAATTTCGTTTGCTTCTTTATAGAGTTCTTTGCTTTCCAAAATGGAGCCCATTAAAATTTTTGGTAAATCGTTTTTAGGGTTTGCATAGTTTGCCAAAGAGGCAAACAATAAAGAAATTTCTTCCGTTGCATTCTCTTGCTGTAAAATCAAAGCAATTCCGAACAATGAATCAGACATGCCAACGGAAGCGTCTGAAAGAACGGGAGCAACCGCTGAGTCTGATTTTGTGAGCTTTTCGGATAAATTTTTCATAACCAGATTATTTTCATTGCCGGCAACGCTTAAAGCCTGCTTTATTTTTTGCGGATTGTTAGTCCTCAGATAAAAATTGGAAATAACACGAGTTGGAAAAACAGACAATTCCATTCCTTTTATTCCCATTAACAAAGTATAATATTTGTCGGCCTCTTCATTTTTTCCGAGATAGTCGCTTATAGCGCCGGCATGAAACAGGTACATTGCCGCAAATGCTTTGTTTTTATGCAGTGGTTCCAAAGAGTTTAATGCTTTTTCATAATCTTTTTTACCGGCATAAATCCATGCGTTCATTAAAGGATTAAAAATTTCGCGCGAAAAATCATTATTGCAGGATTTTATGTCTTGCAGTGCTTCGTCGTATTGCCCCAGTTTTGCCGAATGAACTGCTTTTATCGTTTTAATAAAAGGACTCTTATCATTGTTTTTTAATGCTTCGTCGGCATATTTTACGGCTTCGTCGACACGTCCCTGCGAAGTCAGCATTATATAAAGTTGACTGGAGAGCATTTGCTTTTGAGGAGCTTTTTCAGCAGCAAACATATAATAGTCAGCCGAAGTATTTAAATCATGGCGAATATGAGCAACCCGACCGGCCAAATAAGCGCCGTAAGTGCTGGAAGGTACGACTTTATGCGATTCGGTTTCCGTTTTTACAAGAGGCTGCGGTGAGACAGTGCAGCATACATTTGCAAAAATAACGCCCGACAGAATAGCTATGAGAAAAGCTGTTTTTTCCATTTTATAAAATGCTCCCATTAAAAAACTTCTGCTATTTTAGTCAAAAGCAATAAAGAGTACAACAGAAAAGATATTAATACGATAATTTTTGTTTGCAAAAAATAAAGGAAAAGCATAGCATAAACTTTATGATGAATGAAAAAGAACTTTTAGAATGGTATATATCCGCCGGCGTCGATGTTATCTGTGGTGCCGAGCCTTTTGTTGCCGCCGCTAAACCGCAGCCGGCGGCCGTGGCTGTTTTGTCTGCCGATACGCGTCCTGCAATTACCGATTTAGCGCAGATGAGTCTTACAGCTTGCAAAAATGCCCGTGATATATGCGAAAAGGCCGAAACATTAAAAGAACTTGCCGAAAAAGTGGACTGTTTTGAAGGGTGCTCACTGAAATTGACTGCCAATAAAACGGTTTTCGGTGATGGCAACGAACATGCAAAGATTTTGTTTGTCGGGGAGGCTCCGGGGGCCGATGAAGATCGTTTAGGCAAGCCTTTTGTCGGAAAAAGCGGACATCTGTTGGATAAAATGCTTTCTTCGATCGGACTTAACCGCACAGATTGCTATATTACCAACATTCTAATGTGGCGTCCTCCTGGGAATCGCACTCCGACAAGTGCGGAAGTGGCTGTATGCCTGCCTTTTTTGAAAAGAAAAATAGAATTGATTAAACCTGAAATTATTGTGGCGTTGGGAGCTCCGGCAGCCAATGCTTTGCTAGATACGGAAGATTCAATTTCGAGAATCAGAGGCAAATGGCTTGAATATGCTTCCCGTCCGGGAGAAAAAATTCCTTTGCTGCCGATGTTTCATCCGGCGTATCTGCTGAGAAATCCGGTGCAGAAAGCAAAAACTTGGAATGATTTGCTTAAATTGCAGAAAAAAATGTTAAATAGTTAGCTTTTTTTTCATAAATTGTTGGCAAATTAAAATATATGAATTATTATAAACTAAATTTAAAAACAACTTTTGAGGAATTTACAATGAGTATCAGCAAAACGGTTATGGGTTTAGCAGCAACAGTTTTAGCAGTTGCAAATATTAATGCAGCCAATGCGGCGGCAACACAATCAAAAGATAATGCTGTTTTATTTAAAATTCACGACATTAATCCCGTTAAAAATAATGAAGGCGAAGTTGTCGGATGTGATTACAGCGCTACTTTCTATAACCGTTCGGATATGACAATCCGTAATGCGACAATTGATTTGGGCTGGAAAGACAAAGCTATCGGAGATGTTATAGAACAAGAGAAAAAAGAAGATACTGCTAAAAATAATTATCGAGGCAGACGCGCCCGCAGCGTTACAGAACGAACAACAGATAGAGATGTTTCGGCTTTGTTGGAAGTTCCTACCATTAAACCGGCAAAACAAGTCGTTGTAAAATCAAGAGTAAATACTGACAGATGCTTTTTGTTGATTGATAATGTCGATTTTAACGTAAAGTCATGCAATGCAGAGTCTGCTGCCGGTTCTGTCGATGGTGCTAAAAGACGCGGCGGCGAAAGCGCTTGCAATCGTTTGTTCTCGTTTGTTTCTCCCGAAGATCCACAGTACTACCTTGAATTTAAGGCTATTACCGTAGACGAAGAAAAAGCTGAAATCGAAGAACAGCGCCAAAAACAGAAAAGCGAAACTGACGGTATGTATAAAAAAGCCGTTTCGGCAATTGATGCAACAAACTCAATTGTTTCCGGAATTAAATAACCATTACGGAAAGAGAAAAGCCAATGCGTATGAAAAATAAATTGGCGACAGGTGCCGTTATTGCAGGAGTGCTGATACCTTTAGTGTCAGCACAGGCACAGTTTTTTGACAGCGGTAATATGACTTCTCAACACAAAGAGGAGACATTGCAGCAGCAAAACATCGCAAAACAAAATACAAAACCTGCAGTTGAGCAAAACAAAGCAACACAAACAGAACAACCGGTCAAACAGCAAAGACAGGTCACTCCGTTTGATTATGGCGGTCAGCAGTTCAGCAATCAGGCAAAAACAACAGCTGCGGCAACGACTAATACAAACAACCGTCCAATGATTACATTCAGTTCCAATAAGAAAAAAGAAGATCATGAACTGATTATGATGTATATGAAAGACTTTAACGTTTACCGCAGTCCTTCCGGACAAACGCGTTGTTCTGTGCAGTTTGCTATTGTTACGACTCTGCCTGTAAAGCTATCAAATATCAGCTATCGGCTTCAATGGCCGAAAATGGATACGGTTCTCAGTTTTAATGATGTTCAGCCGCAGGTCGAAAACCATTTTAATTATTCATTGCTTGGTGACGGTTGCTATACGATGGACAGAACTCCGAATATTGTTATTAATCGCTGCCGTGTAAAAGGTATGTCGCAGCGTGCTTGCGCCAGCAAAGTCAGATGGATTACCCGCGCTTATTGATGTGGAATAAAACGTGCTAAAAAAAATGATAATATTTCTGTTTTGTTTGTGTCTTGCTTGGCCGGCACAGGCAAGCAGTAATGGTTTTGACGTTATTGATGAGCCTTTATATAATCAGGTATTAGAAAAAACATCAACAACCGCAAGGGATGTAAAATTATATAAACTCATATTTGCGGCTTTGCGCCAAAAAGATGTTGAAAAAGCTGATGAATTAACGGCAAAATTGAAAAGTCCTGTTTTATTGGGACATGTGCTGGCGCAAAAATATTTGACAACACCATATCCTACAACTTATGCCGAGTTGATAAAATGGCAAAAAAAATATGCACAATTGCCGCAAAAAACAGCTATTGCCGCTTTGGCAAAAGTTAAGGCCCCTGGGTATAAGCCTAAAAAATCTAAACCTCAGCCGAAAAAACTATATGCGCCGTATGATTGGTTTAAGGATAGTTATAATTATCTAAAACCGGCTGATAGAAAATATGTCAGACGTAATGTTGAAGAGTTTTTAAAAGCTATTCGCAAGACGGATAATAAAAAAGCCGTGTCGATTATGCAAGACTACAAATTCAGAATGACCATTCCTGACCGCCAATATGACGGCATGAGCGCGGTGCTTGCTGCTTCGTATTTTTATGAAGGCGAATATGAAAATGCCCTGAAATGGACAAATAAAGCTGTTCGCCGCAGTAAAGAACCAACCGCCGCTTGGTTTGCAGGGATGTCGGCATGGCAGTTAAAAAAATATGCCAAATCAGCTCAATCGTTTGCACAGCTGGTAAGTTTTGACAATAAGGATAAATGGCTGATTGCTTCGGCGGCTTATTGGGCTTATCGTGCGAACTTAAAAATTGGTAAAACCAGGGCTGCTGTTTATTTTTTACGCAAGGCAGCAGCGAATGAACGTACATTTTACGGTATTTTAGCTCGTTATCAATTAGGAAGACCCGTTGAATACAATTGGCAGATTGAAGCGCATTTTAACAATCTTTCGGACAATACATATCAAGAAGAATTATTAAAATCTGATTCAATATGTCGGGCAATATTATTGCTAAAAGTTGGAGAACCGGATTTGGCTGAAGATGAATTGCGGAAAAATTATGCAAAATTCAATGTTCATCAAAAAGAATTGGTTATGTTTTTGAGCAGTCAGTACAGTTTGGCAAATTTAAGCTTGTTGCTGGCGGACGGACTTAAAAATTATGAAAAACGCCGCAGTTATGATGGTTTTCTTTATCCATATCCTGACTGGCAGCCTGATGATGGTTGGAAAGTCAATCAATCATGGATATGGGCTTTGGTGCGTCAGGAATCACTGTTTTCAGCAAAGGTTCGCAGTCATGCCGGAGCTTGCGGTTTAATGCAGGTAATGCCGGCAACCGCGGCCAATGTGACTAAAAATAAAGAATACAAAAAAGGCTGCCGTCTTTTGTTTGATAAAAAACATAATTTGCAGATAGGGCAAAATTATGTTGATATTCTGCTTAACAATGAAGATGTTGGTGATAATTTGTTCTTTTTGGCGGCTTCATATAACGGCGGCCCGCACAATGTAAAAAAGTGGGCAGGGCGTTCAAATTATGATAATGATCCGCTGCTTTTTGTAGAAATGATACCGTGGCGCGAAACCAGATTATATGTTAAGAAAGTGGTTGCCAACTATTGGATTTATAATTCACGGCGCGGACAAAAAAGCCAAAGCTTAGAACAACTGAGTAAAGGGCTATGGCCGCGTTTGGATTGATATTTTCTTGAAAATTCAAAACATAAAGTTTTAAGCTTCTAGAACTTTTTATAAAATATAGACAAAATTCAAGTTGCTAAAATATAAAGATAGTGCTATATTAATAACTAATAAAATATTTTTTTGTCTGTTTTTATGTTTAATTATTTCTTGATCATATCAAATTTTTTTGAGTTTGATAATGAAATAACTGTAACTTATTACGGATAAAGCATTGTTGAACTTAAAAATTTTTTTATTATGATCGCAAATTTGATTTTCGGCTTTTTCTTGCTCTGCATTATCTTAGGTATTGCAAGAGCAATATTTATGGGGTTATTCGAGCGCTTATTTGAGATGTACGGAGGTTTCTGGGGCACTCTTGTAGCGTTTGCAATAAATGCATTTGAGTTTTGCTTCATTTGCTGGCTCGTAAGTTTTGTAATTCCTGGTGTCGATTGGGCATTGGGTTTATCCCTTGGCCCAATATATACAATATATTGTTGGGTATTTAACAAGGAAAACAAACTGCTTTCTTTGTGGTTTGGAGCTTGAAATTAAAGAAAAAAGACTGTTGCCGCAAAGCAACAGTCTTTTTTTGTGTTTTTGATACGCGAATAAGTGCATATTTTAAATTTTTAAGATGAATTAAATAAAAAATGCAATAAAGTACACGCTGTTTACAATCTAAAACAGGAGAAAATATTAATGTGGGCTGTTTATGCTTTGCTGTCCAGCTTGTTTAGTTGCGCGTATTATTTCGGCAATCAGATTTCTAAAGTGGCTCCGAACATATTTATGTTTTATCGCGGAGCGGTTCCCGCAATTTTATTGCTGCCGTTATTGCCGATAGTCGATTTTATACCCAATTGGCAATTTTATATGATTTGCATTTTGCAGGGAGCTATTGTTTCTTTTATTGATTATCGTAATTTCAGAGCAATGAGAACATGGGGCGCGGAAACTATATCTTCAATTCACCCGTTTAATATCGGTTTTGTTTTTGTTTGCTGGGTAATTATAAAGCCTTCGGATATTGTGTTTTATTTGGAGCATCCGTTTCGTTTGGTGGGTGTTTTATCGGCTTTGATAGGCGTTATTTATGCAGTTTCATCTTTTCGGCAATCAAAACGCAGCGCTCGGGCTTTGCGCTATATGATTCCTTATATTTTAGCCAGCGCTTTATGCGAGGCGTTGAATAAATTTTGTATGAGTTTTGTACCGCAAAGCAATTTGGCGTCAGGAAGTTATTTTTATATTATGATTACCGCTATTGTCGTTGCGTTTGTCAATCTGATGATTTTTAGGCATAGGGGAGAGAATTTTAAGCTTCTTTATCAAAAATGCAATTTGAAATATGCGCCGGTTATGCTTTTGCTAATGATAATGATGGCTTTAAAGAATTATGCAATGTTTAATACTCCCAATCCGTCTTTTGTAACTGCAATAATGTATACTTATGTTATTTGGATTATGCTTTTTGCTCTTGTTCTTCGCCGTTTGCACATAAATACA
>UQMA01000029.1 GCA_900542055.1 uncultured Azospirillum sp.
GAAAAACATTATACTGATTTATCATTATTTTTATTATTTTTTCAACCATACTAGCTGAAGCAATACTAATAAATAATCCTCCCCAGAAATATAAATCCATTTCTGAACCTAGAAAATATTCCCATCCGACTAGAAATAATCCAACCATAAAATAATGATACGGTTTATATAGCACACCTAAAATTTTAATCAAATTATCCATTAGTTAACACCTATAACTCCTTGTACTTATAATCAATTTCTACATTTTCTATTTGTCTTACTAAGACTTCAAGCAACGGGCTTATATAAGATTTTGTAAGGCTTCTTGTATTGAGGCTGTCGGTGTATTACGCACCTTTTTCATAAAATTAAAAAGGTCTTCTACATATTTGTACGACTTATTTTTAAGCAAAAATTTGAAATTGCTCTGATTTTCTGCTAGAAATTGATAAAATTGCATAGAAGTTTCGCTGTCGCCCAAAAAAGTTGCCGCAACATGATCCAATTTTTGAGCCAGCTCCAATCTTTTAAATCTCAAAGTTTGTATTAATTGCTTACGACTAATCCACCACTGCATAAACGCAAAGGCGGTAAGTGCAATTGAGCACATCCATTCAGCATTTTTTTGCAAAAAATCAAGTACTAAACTCATCTCCTAAATCTCCCCCTTATTCAGCACGCTTAGAATTACTTGTTTCATTGTTTCTCTTTCTTCCGGCTTGCTTTCAGCAATTAAAATCGTAAGAGTAAATAACGTTGTATTATCAATAAGTTGAACATCGTTTTGATAGAGAATTCCGTTTTTATCCAAAAAATACAAAAAACAAGCCGCGCCAATCCGCTTATTACCATCCGTAAAGCTGTGGTTTTTAACGAGAAAATAGAGCAACATTGCTGCTTTTTCTTCTAATGAAGGATAACATTCTTGTCCTCCGAATGTCTGGTAGATTTGATTAATTGAGCTATCAAAACTATCATCTTTGGGGTTTGCAAATACATCAGAGCCAAACTCCGGCTTCATTTTATCAATAACGTTCAAAAATTCTTCTTTTTTAATAACCACCGCTGGTTTGATTGTCTTACCTTTAGTATCAAGAGTTTTGTTATCATAATCATCTATTAAACCAAGACCTGAAGCAAAATCAGCCATTAAGGCACTTAATTTTTTAGCATCATCTAGATTATCTGCCTGATGCTCTATGCTCCGATTTAAGAGTTTGATTGCATTTTGTAATTGAGCAACTTTGGACTTTTGTTTTTGCAATTGCTTTTCATTGACAGCGTATCCATCCACAAGGTATTGTTTTAAGACATTGCTTACCCAACGCCGAAATGCTGATGCTTTTGGCGAATTTGCTTTATAACCGACTGCTAAAATAACATCTAAACTGAAAAACTCAACAGGCTTATCTGAATTAGGAATGTGCATTTTTTGCACATTGCTTTTTTTATCCAACTCGCCTTGAGCAAAGATATGGCTTATGTGTCTTGATACGCCGGAGCGATCTATTTCAAAGACTTGGGCTATTTCATTTTTGTTTAACCACACCGTTTCGTGCTGAACATCTATCTGCACATCGATATTATTAAACGATTTAGAAATAATTTTAAGACTATTACCCATCTCTTACATCTCCCAGCCGATGGCTTTTAGCTTTTCGCGGATTTCGTTTTGGAGAGTGTCGGACTGCTTAAACATCTCGGAAAGTTCGCCGGTCAGGCGTTTCATTTTATCTTCAAACGGCTCGCCGTCATCTTCCTGTTCCTCAATGCCAACATAACGACCTGGGGTCAAAATATAATCTTGTGCCGCAATTTCTGCCGTTGTTGCCACCGCACAGAAACCTTTGACATTTTCCAATGTGCCATTTTGAAATGCCGTAAATGTATCCGCCAATTTTTTAATATCTTCGTCTGTAAAATCGCGGTGTTTGCGGTCAACCATATAACCCATTTTACGTGCATCTATAAATACAGTGCGTCCTTTTTGTTGTTTATTTTTGCTGATAAACCACAATGTTACCGGAATTGTTACGCTATAAAATAGTTGCGGCGGCAGAGCAATAATTCCCTCTATCAAATCGGCCTCAATAATATTTTTGCGGATTTCACCTTCGCCGCTGGTTTGCGTTGAAAGCGCACCGTTTGCCAACACTAAACCGATTTTGCCATTCGGTGCTAGGTGATGTATCATGTGCTGAATCCAAGCATAGTTGGCATTACCTGCTGGCGGTGTGCCATATTTCCAGCGCACATCATCAAGGAGCTTGTCTTGTCCCCAGTTGGAAAGGTTAAAAGGTGGATTAGCCATAATAAAATCAAATTTTTCGTGAGGGTGCAAGTCATTAAAAAATGTATCGGCTTGATAAGGCCCAAAATCAGCATCAATACCACGAATAGCCATATTCATCTTGGCCATTTTCCAAGTATCGGCATTAGATTCCTGTCCATAGACCGAGATTTTATCCCGATTGCCGCCATGTGCCTGCAAAAATTTAACTGACTGAACAAACATTCCGCCGGAACCACAGCAAGGATCATAAACGCGGCAGTTATCAAACGGTTTCAATACTTCCACAATGGTTTTAACAATGCTTGACGGCGTGTAAAATTCACCGCCTTTGGTGCCTTCGTATGCGGCAAACTGGGCAATACAATATTCATAAGTGCGCCCAAGCAGGTCTTTATCCTCATCTGTTTCCGACATATCAATATTATTGGTAAAAAGGTCAACCACATTGCCTAACACACGCTTATCAAGGTCTTGATTGGCATAATTTTTCGGCAGAACATTTTTAAGGGTTTTATTTTCGGCTTCTATCGCTCGCATAGCTTCATCTATAACCATACCGATTTCAGGTGTATGAGCGGCTTCTGCAATTTTGCTCCAACGGGCGGCTTCCGGCACATAAAATATACCTTCCATGGTATAAGCATCTTTCTCATCCTCAAAACCATCGCCCTCAGCAACAAGCTGATTATAACGCTTTTCAAAGGCAAATGAGATGTAGCGCAGAAAAATAAGTCCGACGATTACCTTACGATAATCTGCCGCCGGAATATGTCCCCACAGCTCACAAGCCGCATCCCAAATTTGTTTTTCAAAACCAATATTGGCGTTATTTTTCCCTGCCATTTTAGACCTCTTATTATTGTAACCTTTACAAACTAACGCATAAACGCATTTGCTACATGATATTTGGTATGGTGTTAAGAGTCAAAATAAATATAAAGATTTATTCTGGAATCTATCGCAACAATTCTTAAAAATGGAGACTTAAAATGAAAGAAGCAGTTATAAATGAAATAATTTTGGAGATGCAATCAAAAGTAGATAACGGTCAATTGATTGAATTAAAGAGCGCATTAGAACGGATATTTTATAAATACGAAATCAAGGAAAAGATTGATTTTGAAGATACAGAAATATCAAATGCATCATATATTGAACTATTTCTATCGGCAAAAAAAATTGAGGGATGCTCTCTAAAATCAATAAAATATTACAATGCTACAATTTCTAACATGCTGAAAATCGTAAATAAAAATATCAAACAAATTGTAACCGATGATTTACGTACTTATTTAACAGACTATCAAATAAATAATAACTCAAGCCGAGTAACCATCGACAATATTCGGCGCATATTATCTAGCTTTTTTGCATGGCTTGAAGATGAGAATTACATTATCAAAAGTCCGGTGCGTCGGATACATAAGGTTAAAACCGGTACCAATATCAAAGAAACATATTCAGATGAAATGTTGGAGCTAATGCGTGATGAATGCGGAAATCTACGTGATTTGGCTATGATAGATATGTTAGCCTCTACCGGAATGCGCGTTGGAGAAATGGTGTTACTTAATCGCGAGGACATAAATTTTACAGAACGAGAATGTGTGGTATTTGGGAAAGGTGATAAAGAGAGGATCGTTTATTTTGATGCCAGAACAAAAATTCATTTACAGAATTATTTGGAAAGCCGGACAGATAGTAATTCCGCGCTGTTTGTATCCTTAAAATCGCCATATAACCGTTTAGAAATTAGCGGAATTGAGGTTAGGCTTCGTGAGCTTGGATTGCGTTTGAATATTCCAAAGGTGCATCCGCATAAATTCCGCCGGACACTTGCAACAATGGCTATTGATAAAGGTATGCCAATAGAACAGCTTCAAAAATTGCTCGGTCACTCAAGAATTGACACAACTTTGCAATACGCAATGGTCAAACAGAGTAATGTTAAGCTCGCCCACCGCAAGTTTATTGGATAAATAATAATTTAGAACAACAGGCTCAGGCTCTTTATGTAAATAATATAGAACTGTATAAGGAAAGAGATATCAAAGTTGAAGATATTGTAATAACTGCTAACACCGGTGCGGATGCTATACAAAAGGCTCCTATAGTTGATTACGATACAGGAGTAAAGTGTGTAAGAGTTGGCGACATGTCAAATAAACGGAGCTATTCTGATTGGGGATATGCTAAAGTAACTGATGACGTATTTTCTCAGTATCAATTAAAAAAAGATGATATAATTGTTACTAGAACTGCATCATTAGGACTAAACACAATCATTTCTAAAAATTTAGATGCAGTTTATAATAATGGTCTTATCCGGCTAACCATAAATAAAGACGTAATAGTTCCTTTGCTTGTATATAGACAATTTCAGACGGATGATTTTAAGAATTACATATCAAAAATAGAAGGAGAAACATCCGTGCGACCTAATATGAAAATAAACTATTTATTGCAATATTCTTTTGCCGTAATGAATAAAGAAAAACAAAAGGAACTTATTAATGTGCTTGAACCTCTGTGGAATAAACAAGAACAATTAATAGAAGAAAACACCAGACTTGCGGCGATACGGGATGCGTTGTTGCCGAAACTCATGAGTGGGGAAATTGATGTTTCAAAAGTTAACATTTCGGCTGATAAATTATCATTTAGCATTTTAGTAAATTTTGCGCTGCGCCATATTTTTATTTTGCAAGTTTTTGTTTTTAACAAATTGATTTTTCAAATAAATATGTCACAAGCAATTCCATCAACCAAAGAAGATGGCGCTTAAGACAATTAAAATAATTATCAAACAGCCGGATTTTTATTTTCTTTGCGGTTTTCTTCTAATTCCGCGGCGGTTTGAGGCGTCATGTCGCGGTGGGCCGCATTGATAAGCGCGTCCATAGCCTCTTCGGTTTTACACTGAAAAACAAAATAATCTCCGTTATGCATAATGAGCTCGACATAAAATCCCGGAGGTGCGTCTACTGTGGGAGCTCAATTTGTTGGCATAAGACTATGCCTTTTTGAAAAACATAGAATGCTTCCTTTAAAGATTGGATAAGGATATTACCGCTTGAGGTATTGACAATCGCATCGGGCAATTTTCCTGAGTACACCACTAGATCTGCTTTTTCACGCAATGCCAACTGCACAGCGGTGAAGAAATAAAGATACATATAAGTGTCGGTAGAGTTCTTCATTTAAATCTCACAAGACTTTACATTGTTTTCATTATACAATTTATGGGCGAGGTCGTCAAGAACACATCTTGTGCAAACGGAATAATCAGGTTATGATACCAAAACAGATGGAGTAAAATAATGAAGAAAATTTTATTAGCGCTAATTTTCACTGTGTGGGCGACAGCCGTTGCGGCAGGCATGCGTTGCCATACGAACAGTCTTGGGATAGAACGATGCTCCGAAACGGATAGTAATGGCAACCGAATGAGTACAACCACTCGAACGGATAGCTTAGGACGGACACACACTACTGGAGCAATCGGCGATAAAAATGTGAAATTCAAGCGCCGAATAGATAGCGCTGGAAACGTCAATATTAAATAGGTTTATTTTCTGTTAGTGTGATTGCTGCTAAAAATTTCTTGTTTTCCTCCAAAAGGTTTTGTATAATAAAACCAAGTGGAGAAAATATGCTATATACATTTGATGACTTGGCACAAAAATTTAGAGATTATACGGATATTAAAGGCAAAATCAGACGGGAAGTAAACAACGATCGGCTGATACCGGTTGCCCGCGGACTTTATGAAACAGATGCGGAAACATCCGGTAAATATCTCGCAGGGTTGATTTACGGGCCGTCCTATCTGTCGTTTGATTAAGCTTTGGCGGTATATTCGCTTATTCCCGAGGCCGTATATAACACATACACTTCCGCGACATTTAATAAAAACAAAACCAAGCAGTATCAAAATCATTTTGGCACTTTTACTTATCGCGATATTCCGGCGGATGTTTATCCGTTGGGTGTATTGCTGCATCAAGAAAACGGGTATTCTTATCAGATTGCCACGCCGGAAAAGGCGCTGTGTGATAAGCTCTATACATTACCGCCGGCAAAAAATTTAACTGAGCTGCAAGCGCTTTTGTTTAATGATTTGCGCGTTGATGAACAGGAATTTGCCAAGCTGGACAAGGCAAGCATAGCTGAGCTTGCCCCTTTATATCACGCAACCAATCTTAAACTCTTAAATAAACTGATTAAGAAAAACAAATATAGATAATCTGTTATAAACTGGCTATTTCAGAACATTCTCTTGCGTCGAGTTTAATGGTTTCCCCATTGTGATTAAATGTTCTATCTACAATATTAAAATTATTAAAACAAAGAAAAACTCGTGTATTCAACATATACTTAATCTGCGCCGATGTTAGCTCATCTGAATGCCAACCTATTGAATGATATTTTGAAAATATTATGGAATATTTTTTGCTTTTATGTTCTAGGTTGCTAACTATACAAGAACATTCCTCTAAAGTTGACGCAAATTTATTAAACAACTCTCTGTAAAAGTAATGTATAATACTGCTGTATTTCGTGTGGTTGTATTCTTTATTTTCATCCAACCAATCTTTGGCTTTCATTTCTATTAAACATACTTTATCGGTGGTATCTAAAATCAAATCACACCGCTTAGTTTGGGATTCAGGCATATTTTCAGCTTTATATTTTTCCCAATCAATAAAATTTATATTACAAATTACCTTGTTTTGACAACTAGTTTGAATACTACACGCTTCACAAAATTTTTTTGTAGGTATCATTATTATCACCCAAAATACAAAATATCATTAGGAGCGGTCAGATTCTCAAATATTTTATTAATATCATTGTTCACATTATTAATGATACTATAATTTGTGTCTTTAATTTTATTAGCTAAATAAAAGTTTACTTTATTTTTATTGTCTAAGATATCTTTAGAATACTTCATTAAAGCGTGAATAAATGTTGGACTGTGAGTCGTTAACAATATATGAAAATCATTTTTTACCAAAGATACAAGTATTTTGGCTAGTTTAATCTGCCAATCTGGGTGCAAATGATTTTCAGGCTCATCTAAGATTAATAGAGAATCTGGGGTTAAAACACCGGTTTTTAAGAGCACATATAAAATTCCTAGCATTTTTGAGCCAGAAGCAATATTTTCAATATGTAGACTGTCAGCACCATCTGAAACTGTATATTTCCACTCTCTCTGATCCGTATCGTAATTAAATTGAGCCCCGTTTAAAATAACATCTATTGGTTTAATAATGTCAGTATTATTATCTGTTTCAGTGAACCTCTGTTTTGCTGACTCAATTTTGGTTTTAAGATCTTTTGCATAAGGCAAATTCGAAGAATGTCCTTCTTCTAAATATAGAGGACTCTCAATTAGAGTAGCATCTCTAAATGACATACTTTTATAATCTACATTAAGATGTCCGCTCTCAATTTGATTTTTTTTAAATTCAATAGATGCCAAAATATTATTGCCAACAGAATAATCTATTTTAGCATCTTCTTTAGTCATAGAATTATTATATATTCTCTTAAAACTTTTTCCAAAGACATCTGCAGTAATACCTATAAATTTTTCATCATCTGTTGCTTCTTTACGCAAATCAATAATAATCTGTTTAAGTTTTTGAGATACAGAATCATTAATGTTATTTTTTTGAATAAATTTTTCAGTCGTTTCTAAATATTGTTCAATATTTCGATAAAGATTAGCATTGCCAAATAGACTATCCATGCTAAACATTTCAGATCTAATTTTTAGCATCTGTTGGTATAACGGATCATCTTTTGCTGCAGTATATGACTTCAATAACTCGAAAACAATAGGTATCAAGTCTGCAAAAGCCTTCTGTTGCTGCATTTCCAAATACCATTGAGGAAAATTTTTAATAGACTTAATCATCGAATATGCGGCTTTGCCTATTGTTGATTTTCCTGTGTCATTTAACCCTGCAATAACACTTAATCCATCTAATTCAATGGTTGCTTCTTTAATTTTACCAAATTTTGAAAATTTTAACCCCATTTTGTTTTTACCTATACTAAACTAGTATATAATATAATTATATAATTTTTATATTGCAATAGTTTAATAATATATTAAGCGGTAAAAGATATTTTTTAGATATGGCTTCTTCCTGGACTAAGTGGGGTTCTTCAAAAAATTGAATCAGCGGTGGTAAAATTTTGCCGGGTTTCAAAAAGGTTCGATTTCTGGTTCTACCGCAGGGGCAAGAGAGCTAAATTTGATAATATTTCGCACAAACAAAAGGTTATCGCGTTTTTACGGAAAAATATACAATTCCTTCAGGTTTGTACTAATATGTTGATTTTTCGTGATATTGTCCAAAAATCTGGCGAAAAAGTATATTTTTTCCAGAGTTGACTCTGTTACACAACCAATAAATTAAAGGCTTTCACGATTTTGTGAAAGCCTTTAATTTTTGCCAGTGCTACATCGTTTTTGGTAAATTTAATCTTGGTTCGGTTACTTAAAAGCGATTAAAAATCTCCGATTTCCCTTGTGAATAAAAAATGTTAAACTTTGTGCGGATTGACAGCATTGTTTAACATTTTAAGTGCTTTTACGCTCTTGCTTTATAAACTTTTTCCAATCCATTAAAGCTAACATAAAATCCACTTTTTCTGTAACAATCTCCTTCTTTCATTGGCATAAATGCTATTCTTGCAATATATCCATCATAGGCAGGGACTGTTGAAGCAACTTGTTCTACTTCAAAATTACGCCAAGTTTCATATTCATAATAATTAAAACAATGAGCTTTATTTTCTTCTTTTTTACAAGCCATTTCATAATGAGCATTTTTATTTTTTATTTCACCATTATACCAATACATTTTACAATGGCACTTAACGCAATCGTTTTCATTAAAACGCAAAGTTTTTTGTATATCATCAAAACAGTAATGAACTATGTAGTTTCCCTTTTCATCAGAATCAAAAATATATTCATAAATGCCGCCGAGATAACATTTAGCTTTATCATATTTTTTATCTTCTAAAGTCTCGCAAAAGAACCTTAAATTTTCCACTTTTTCGTTTTTGATATTTTTAATTGTGCCAAGGCACCCTGATGTTCCGCAATCGGCAATTCCCTCTTTTGCTTTCCAATACATATTTACTTCCAATGCGTAATCATTATCTTGCCCGCGATATATATTGTTTATAGTAAATTCACCATTTTCTATTCTTTGGTACTCATCAAGCTCAAAAGCTTTACACGGCCAATCTTGCGGCAAAGCATAAGCTTTACCGCAAGAAAAAATTGTAAACAATATTAAGAAAAGTTTATTTCTCAAAATTACGTAACCTTGTCTCAATCCGTTTAAACATTTCTGATAATCTATTATCAGCTATCCCATCGTAATTGATATAGTATCGTCCGTTTTGATTTTTTACAAGATTATTAAGATAATTATTTACAGCACCAGCTCCTTCACGATGGCTGGCAGCTAAAAGTCCTGTGTTTGTAATATCAAAATCATTAACAAGCCCGTGCATAGGTATCCCTAAATAATCAAGAGCTCCTTTGTTTTTTAATTGTTGGTAATTTGATTTTAGGTATTCATCCAGTATTTGTTCTTGTTTTTGTGGTGAATTCAAGAAATCATTTGCTGAGTAGATACCATTTTTTCCTGTCCAATTTCCATTTCTATCCATATATCCTATATCAATAAGTCCAGGTTGTCTTATTTGATATTTGCCAAAGGCTCCCATTCCTCCACCTTGAGTTATATGAATATTGTATTGGTTATTAGATTCCAAATTTCCGAGTTTGTTTCGCATATCTTGAGAAAATACATATGGTAATTGTACTACGTCGTTTGTTACATTAGCTAAAGTATTTTGCGTTTGTATATTGTTTGGTACCTGTTGTTGCGGTATTGCGGTTGCTACCGGTATTAGGGGTGTGGTATTTTGCATATTTTCAATATTAGCAGAAATATTTGAACTTCCAAAGCCATAGTTATTGGCAGAATTCCCCCAAAAGTTGGTGCCGTATTGCGGGAAGTTTTTAGTGATGCCTTGAGCGTTATATTGCTTCATTAAGTCTTGTTCTCTTTTGTCCCGTGCAAATTGATATTCTAGTTCATCTCTGGTAGTAAAACCGCTATGGTCAACGCCATAGCTGTCTATTTTGCCGTTATTTGTTTGATACCCGAACGGCGAGATATATTTCGGATACATATCCATAATTTTCACTCCTTTTTGTGGTTATTGCAAAATTTTGCAATAACCACTTTAACAAAGAGCAAAATTAATATCTATGCCCTACTGCCTGCCAAAATACTATCTTTTGCCTAGCAAAAGCTTTTTAAATTCTCTGTTGTTGGCTTGGGCTAACTGATTGAGCTTGATTTCCCAGTTACTGTTTTTATATGGAACATCCACATATTTAACTTGCGCGCGGCTTTTAGTGATAGGGTTTCTTTATCGATCATGGCTATTTCTAATCTAAAGTTTATGCTCTTTAGTTAGGCAGCAAAACCGCATATTACAAGCCTATATAAATACTAAAAATGGGCTGCAATTTCTCACAGCCCATTGAAAATAAAATATATTTTTCTGATACCAATTAACGTTTGCTGAATTGGTAAGAACGACGAGCTTTAGCAAGACCGTATTTTTTACGTTCAACAACACGGTCATCACGAGTAAGAAATCCAGCTTTTTTCAAAACTGCTCTCAATTCCGGCTCATATTCATTCAATGCTTTTGAAATACCGTGTTTAATAGCGCCAGCTTGACCAGACAAACCACCACCACTAACTGTGCAAACAACATCAAATTCGTTAACACGATTAGCTACTTCAAACGGCTGATTAATAACCATTTTCAAAACAGGGCGAGCAAAATATTCGTCAATGTTTTTAGAGTTTACGGTAATATTGCCTTTACCAGGTTTAATCCATACGCGAGCAACAGCGTCTTTTCTTTTACCTGTAGCATAAGAACGACCGAATTTGTCGCGGCTTGGCTTACGGATTTCGCTTTTTTCAGCGTTTGCGCTTACTTTAATATCTTTTAATGATTCAATTTTAGCCATTACAAAGCACTCCTCTTATTCTTCGGGTTGCGGGCAGCAATATCCAACACAATCGGATTTTGAGCTGTATGAGGATGATTTTCGCCGGCATAAACTTTCAATTTTGTCATTTGTTGACGACCGAGCGGGTTGCGTGAAATCATTCTTTCAACGGCTTTTTCAACTACACGACCAGGGAATTTTCCAGCCAAAATTTTAGCAGGAGTTGTTTCTTTGATTCCGCCGATCCAGCCTGTGTGTTTGTAATAAACTTTGTCGGTCAGCTTTTTACCTGTTAATCTAACTTTATCAGCATTGATAACGATAACATAGTCGCCGCAGTCAAGATTGGGAACAAAACTTGGTTTGTGTTTACCGCGCAAAATCTTTGCAACTTCAGCGGCAAGACGGCCCAATACTACACCTTCAGCGTCAACTACATACCATTTTCTTTCAATGTCAGATGGTTTAGTTGCATAAGTGTTCATATTTTCTCTCTTTATAAATATGGGTTAAATTCTTGCTTAATATACAGGAAGAAAAACAGTTGTCAATATAAAAAAAATGCGCATTTTCAAATAATTAAAAAGCGGTATTATTATACCGCTTTTTAATGTGTTGTTTTTGCTTGCTTTTGGACTATTTTTGAATATCCGCCACAACTTGCATTGAAATTATTTTATCAGGATTGGAAACCATGCCGTTTGGTCCATTACCTCTTTTAATTTTATCAACATATTCCATTCCTGAAATTACCTGCCCCCAAACAGTGTATTGTCCGTCTAAAAAGTTGGAATCTTCAAAACAAATAAAAAATTGACTGTCTGCGGAATCCGGATCCATGGCTCGCGCCATCGAAACCGCGCCGCGGCGGTGCGGTTTATTATTAAATTCAGCAGCCAGATTCTGTCCGCTCCCCCCTGTGCCGTTACCGAGAGGATCTCCTGTTTGAGCCATAAAACCATCTATAACACGATGAAATTTCAGTCCGTTATAAAATCCCTGACGCGTTAGTTCTTTAATTCTAGCCACATGATTAGGCGCAACATCAGGATACATCTGAATTAAAACATCTCCATCTTTAAGTTTTAACAGCAAAGTGTTTTCAGGATCATTAACTTCATAAGCATTTGCCGAATTTATCCCCAATCCGAACATAACCAACAGACTACTGATAATTTTTAACATTTTAACATCTCCTTTAATTTATAAAGTTCTTCCAAAGCTTCTCGCGGGCTCAAATCGTCCGGATTGAGATTTTCCAGTTCTTCTTTCAGCGGCGATTTTTCCTCTGTTTTTTCTTCTTTTTCTTTAAGTACCGCAAACAAAGGCAAATCATCAGCCAAATTTTTTATATTTGAACTTTTTCCGCCGTTTTCTAATGAAGTCAAAACCTGCTCGGCACGTTTTATAACCATTTTGGGCAATCCAGCAAGTTTTGCAACATGAATACCATAAGAACGATCCGCTGCTCCATCTATAACTTCATGCAAAAAGATTACTTCATCGTTAAATTCTTTAATTTTCATACAATGCAGCGACATTTTATGCAATTTTTCCACCAATGATGTCAGTTCGTGGTAATGCGTTGCAAACAAAGCGCGGCTTTTATTAACCTCGTGCAAATGTTCGACCACAGCCCACGCAATGGATAAACCGTCAAAAGTTGCCGTGCCGCGGCCTATTTCATCCAAAATTACTAAAGAACGCTCATCTGCCTGATTTAGAATTCCGGCTGTTTCAACCATTTCTACCATAAACGTTGAACGTCCGCGTGCCAAATCATCAGAAGCGCCGACTCTAGAAAATAGTTTGTTCACCACCCCGATATGAGCCGAAGATGCCGGAACATACGCACCGGCCTGCGCCATAACCGCTATCAAAGCATTTTGGCGCAAAAAAGTCGATTTACCAGCCATATTCGGACCTGTAATCAGCCATAAATTGCTGTGTTTTCCACCCAAAACGCAACTATTTCCAACAAAACTTCCGCTGTGCTCGGCATCAAGAGAAGCCTCTACAACCGGATGGCGGCCGTCATAAATTTCAAATTCAAGCGACTCATCCACATTCGGACGGCAATAATTTTTTTCAACAGCCAAATCGGCCAATGCTGCTCCAATATCCAGCTCAGCTATTGCCTTAGCCGTACGTGATATGTCATCAGAAGAAGCCTTTACCAAAGTAATTAAATTGTCAAAAAGCTGCAACTCCGTAGCCAAAGCTTTATCTGAAGCTCCGCGGATTTCATTTTCGATTTCACTCAATTCAACTGTTGTAAATCGAACCGCATTCAAAACAGACTGCCGATGAATAAAATTTTTGTTTTCCAACATTTCCGTTGCAATTTTTGACGGAACTTCAACAAAATAACCAATGACATTATTATATTTTATTTTCAGAGCCGAAATTCCCGTCTCAACGGCGTATTTTTCTTGTAACTTCAAAATAACACGATGGCTGTTTGCTTTCAAATTACGCAATTCGTCAAGAGGAGGATAATATCCTTCGGCAATAAAATCGCCATCACGGGGAAGCAACGGTAAATCATCGGATTTTAATGCCCGAAAAAGCTCATCGACCAAATTTTGATGATTTCCGAATTTATTCAAAATCAAAGCCACAGCCTCAGGCAATTCTTTAATAACATTTTGATGCAATCCGGAAATTATATTTTTCAATTTCGGCAACAAATCAAGAGCTGTCCGAACAGCCACCAAATCACGCGGACCTCCGCGCCCTAAATTCAGACGAGAAACGGCGCGTTCTATATCAGGACAGCCTTTTAACAAAGAGCGGACATCTTGTCTGACAAATTCTTCATTTATAAAAAATTCCACCACATCAAGGCGTTGATTTATTTCATTTACATCCAACAAAGGACTGGATATGCGAGAAGCTAACATTCTGGCTCCGACACCCGTAACCGTGCGATCCATAACTCCCAGCAATGAGCCGTTGCGGATTGAAGAAGCGGATTCTGTCAGTTCGAGACTTCGCCTTGTCGCACCGTCAATTTCCATCACTTGCTGTTCATAAACTTTCACCGGTTTTTCTATTCTTGGAATTTGACCTTTCTGCGTAGTTGTAACATAATCAATCAATACGCCTGCCGCTGTAATTTCGGCACGTGAAAAATTGCCGAACACTTCCAGTGTTTGTACTTTAAACAAATCTAAAAGATTATGTCTGGCATTTTCGCTGTTAAAACGCGCTTGCGGCAAAACAGACATTTGCGGACGATATTCGCCGAACAATTCAAAAAGCTGCGGATTCTGCATATAACTGTCCGCAACCAAAATTTCAACCGGATTAAGTCTTGACAATAAACCGCTCAGCTGTGTTTTTTCATCTTTTCCGGATAACAATATGTTTTCGGTAAAAAAATCTCCGGTTGACAAATCGAGCCAGGCAGCTCCCAATGTTTCGCCTATTTTAGATAACGCCAGCAAAAAATTATTTTTTCGCGTATCCAATAAATTATCTTCAGTTAATGTTCCTGCCGTAACAAGACGGATAACATCGCGTTTGACCACTGATTTATAGCCGCGTTTTTTAGCCTCTGCCGGATCTTCCATCTGCTCGCAAATAGCAACTTTATACCCTTGTTTTATCAGCCTTGACAAATAATTTTCATACGCATGAAAAGGAACACCGCACATCGGTATGTCTTCTCCGTTATATTGTCCGCGTTTGGTTAACGTGATGTCCAATGCTTTTGAAGCCTTTACCGCATCTTCAAAAAACATTTCATAAAAATCCCCCATACGATAAAACAACAAATATTCAGGGTACGCTTTTCGGGTTTCAAAATATTGTTCCAACATCGGCGTCATGCCGGTTTTATTTTCCTTAGCCATTGTTTTTGTCTTGTCATTATTTATTAAATTTAAACCTATTATAACTTACTATTAAATGCAGTCCATGAATTTAAGGAATTTATACCATGTTTAAGCGCCGCAATAAATTTTTTGAAATAGAAAAAGATTCTGGTTTTGCCACACGTATTCTGGTTTTATCAATTCCGTCATCATTGGTTTTTATGATGTTGGTCACACTGAGATTATTGCCGGCAAGTATTGCAATTATGGCCTATTCAGCAATTATCGTTTTTAATATTGTATGGTTATTTCCGATTACCTTTGAGCTGCAGCAATTAAAAAAATACATTTTCAAGCTTTCTCAGGAAAATTCCTCTGGCGTGACCGACCTGCAAATTACAGAAAACGAAACAAAAGACATTGTCAATGCTATTAATGAAATGCACCGTTTTTGGACAAACAAGGCCGAGACTCTCGAGGCCCAGACAATTTCCGACACCGCTGTGTTGGACACATTGCCCGATCCTTTGTTAATGATTGACCGCAGCGGCAATATATTGGGCGCCAACGGTTCAGCACACAAACTACTAGGAGAAAATATAACCGAAAAAAAAGTAGAAGAGATTTTTAACTCTCATAATTTTGTTAACGCCGTAGCCAAAGTGCTCAGGCAAGAAAGCGATGCCGAAAATTTAATTTTTTACGTCACAAAAGAAAACACAGCCGAACAAAAAAAATTATATGCACATATAAAGCGGCTGCCTTGGATTTCAAAAGGCAGAGCCGTTGCCGTTATTTCAATATATGATTTTACAAAAGCTATGAAAATCGAAAAAATGCAATCTGACTTTGTTGCAAATGCCAGTCATGAATTGCGAACGCCTTTATCCATAATTTCAGGATTTATCGAAACTTTGCAAACCACCGCAAAAGATGATAAAGACGCCCAAAAGGCATTTTTGAAAATTATGAGCGAACAAGCAAATTACATGTCGGTCTTGATTGAAAATCTTTTGTCTTTATCGCGAATCGAACTCAATCAGGATCAACCTCCTCAAGATACTGTCGATGTCAGCCCTATTATCGATGATGCAGTAAAAGCTTTGACACTCAAAGCCAAAGAAAAAAATATGGTTTTCGAAACTGAAATTTCAGATAATGTTTCTCCCGTAATTGCCGACTATGCACAAATCCGTCAGCTATTGCAAAATTTATGCGACAACGCCATAAAATACGGAGATCAAAATTCAAAAATAAAAATCTCAGCTGAAATCTGCTCTCGGATTCCGCCGTCAAAATCTTATCAAGTTGCTTCCGGACCTGCTGTGGCAATAGCCGTAAACAATCAAGGGCTTCCCATCAGCAATGATGAAATCGGACGTCTAACCGAACGTTTTTACAGAATGCAGGCACATAAAGATAAAAACATTAAAGGCACCGGACTTGGACTGTCTATTGCCAAACATATTCTAATCCGCCATCACGGAAATCTGCGTATTTCTTCTTCAGCTCAACAAGGAACAACTTTTACAATTTATCTGCCAATACACCAGACTCAGGATTCTCCGTCTACTTCCGGCGAAGGATAGATAATAACCGGTTGATTGGGATCAATATCATTGCTCTGATCGACCTGTTCCAACGGCAATTTGTAAAAATGCACAAAAGTAACAGGTTTCATATCAGTTGCTTTTTCAATACGTCGCCGAATCTGAGTGCGAATATAATCAAGAATTGCCGTTTCTTTATATTTTAGATTTTCAACCGCTTTCGGCAAAAGTTCTGATACTTCGGCAACTATTCTGTCACGCAGCTCTCCAAAAGCATCCGGTTCCAAAATATCTTTTGACGATACGCGCAAAGCAATCAAATCCCATTTTTCACCAAAAATTACGCTGATAAAGACACTGCCGTTATAAGCTATCTGTTTGCGCCGTTTTACCACTTCTGAATTGAGCGACACGATTTCATTGCGATCTACAGCCAAAATATCTGTAGGAACATCCGGTGCCGCAACAACTTTGTCTTTTGTAACCAAAATCGAGCCGCCGTTTACAACGCTGACAACCTCCTCTATTCCACAAGTGTCTGCAAAATATTTATGTTCGCGGATAAACTTTTTTTCACCATGCACCGGCAATACAATACGTGGCCGCAACATTTGGTACATCTGTTTTATTTCTTCTTTGCTGCAGTGACCGGAAGTATGGACCAAAGCATCTTTATCCGTAATAACATTAACGCCGGCTGCAATCAGTTTTTCTTGCATATCATTTATTTTTTCTTCATTCCCCGGAATAATCTTAGAAGAAAAAATAACACTGTCCCCTTTGCCTAATTTGACATAAGGACTTTGTCCGTTAACTATTGATGTCAGTGCACTGCGATAATTGGCTTGCGATCCCGTACAGATATACAAAGCATTGTCCGATGGAATATCTGCAGCGTCTTTTATATCAAAACATTTCGGAAGTTCTTGAAAATATCCCAGCTCTTTGGCTATTTTTACATTATACAGTAAACTCCTGCCCAACAGAACCGGCGTGCGTCCGGCCGCTTCGGCTGCCATAATCAAACTTTCAAGCCTTGTCACATTGGAAGCAAAACAGGTTGCAACTACTGTGTTAGGCAAAGTGGGAATAAGTTTCATTAAACATTCTCTGACTTCAAATTCCCCCGGCTGACGGTTATCAACCAAAATATTTGTCGAATCGCAAACCAGCATATCAACGCCGGAATCGCCGAGTTCTTTAAGTCTTGTGTAATCTGTATGCAAATTGCTTATCTGTCCGTTGTCAAAACGCCAATCTGTAGCGTGGACAACCGTTCCTTTTGATGTCCGAATAGCTAAAGCCGACGTTTCAGGCACAGAATGTACAACCGAAACAAACTCAACTTCAAAATTAGGAATTTTTACCACCGGATTGTTATTTATGGATATCATTTCAACCTGTTGGTCCAAATGATATTCTTTGAGGCGGTTGCGCATTAATCCTATTGTAAAATCAGCAGCATAAATCGGACATTTTATCAAAGGCCAAACATGCGCTATTGCACCGAAATGGTCTTCATGCGCATGAGTAATGAAAATTCCTTCAAAATCATCGGCATAATTAGCAAAAAAAGAAGCATCGGCAAAACACAAATCCATCCCCGGATAATTATCATTTAAGAAACCATAACCGGCATCGACCATAATAAATTTTCCGTTGCAGGCGTAAACATACATATTCATACCGATTTCATCAGCACCGCCCAACGCTACAAAATATAATCCATCTTTATCAAAATTGCTCATTTCTACCCTTCTTTCTCACTGCTTTCATCAAAAAACACATCACCGGCGCCAATCGTTTTCAGTCCGCCGTTATCACATCGTAACAAAAGAAATCCCTGATTATCCAGCCCGCAAAAAATACCTTTTTCTTCTTTTTTAGGCATTTTCACTCTTATTTGCTCTCCTATTCCTTTGGCATTTTTTTGCCACAAAAGGGACAATTCCGCCATTCCGTTTTTATAAAAAAATGCACACACCTCATCAAATTTATTCAAATATACCGACAAAAATTCTGTTCGGGTGCAATTTATGCCTTCATCTTTCAAACTTGTCACCGGATATAAAATATTTTCTCCCTCAGGCGCAACAGCGATATTAACTCCGATACCTGCGACAATTGCTCCGTTTTTACCTGTTTCCAAAAGAATTCCCGAAATTTTTTTGCCTTTTACCAACACATCGTTCGGCCACTTAAGACAAGCCTCAATTCCGTTTGAAAATTTTTTTATAGTTTCAAGCAGAGATAATCCCAATATCAAAACCAAAGCCCCTGCTTCTCTCAAATTCCATTTTAGCAGCAGAGACATATAAAGATTATCCTTACCGGCAATCCATCGGCGGCCGCACCGGCC
>UQMA01000030.1 GCA_900542055.1 uncultured Azospirillum sp.
CCATGCCGACCTCTTCCAACGCCCGACACACCAAGGCTTTGTCGGCAGAAGTCAAACGTCCGAAAAAACCGGTGTACGGTTGACGCCCCAAAGCCACCAGTTCGTAAACGGTCAGCCCGCCTGCCTGCATGCGGTCGGTCAATACCACACCGATGGTTTTGGAACGCTCATGCGCACTGTAAGCCTCCAAAGGCCGCCCCATGAGTTCCAGACGGCCGGACAAAGGGGGCTGCATGCCGGCCAACGTACGCAACAAAGTGGACTTCCCGGCTCCATTGCATCCTAACAAACAGGTCAGTTCGCCGCCCGACAGACTGAAATCCAATCCATGATGCACTTCCGTCAACTGCTTTCCCTGGCGGTACCCCGTAGCAATCCCCTCTCCTTCGAGCACTATCTGCTTTCCCATTAATTAAAATATTGTATTCTACGTTGGTTCACAATGACATAAATAATAATGGGCGCACCAATGACCGGGGTGACGGCGTTTAGCGGAATGATACCTGCTTCGCCCGGCAAAATACAGATAAAGTTACAAACTAGTGCAATCACTCCGCCGGTCAGCATAGTGACGGGCAGCAAGGAATTATGATTGGATGTTCCCAACATCAGACGGGCGATATGAGGTACAGCCAGTCCGATGAACGACACCGGGCCGCAAAAAGCCGTGACCACAGCCGTCAGGATTCCCGTGACCAACAACAACATGCTGCGCGTACGGCGCACGTTCACCCCCAAGTTCTCCGCGTAACGTTCTCCCAACAACAAGGCATTCAATGGTTTAATCAACAGGATGGACATCAGCAACCCGAGTGAGGTGAAAGCCGCAAACCACGGCAGTTGTTCCAACGAAACGCCCCCGAAGTTGCCCATCCCCCAAACCATGTAAGAGTGCACGCCTTCGGCTGTGGCAAAGAAATTCAGCAAGGAAATGGCCGACGAGGCCACGTAGCCCATCATGATGCCGGCAATCAACAGCATGACGCTGCTACGTATCAGCGTGGAAAGAAAAAGAATCACTCCCATGACCAACACGGCACCGGCGAAAGCACCGGCCACGCCCTTTTGTCTGCATTTTTGCCGTAATAACAATTTTTTTGCTATTATCAATATCTTCGCTTAAGCATAAAGCCATATCGTTGGTGCTTTCCAATTCATCATAATCGGCCCAGTGCCATGAATTAAGCTGTTTAAATTCTTTCATTAAAATACCGCCACCAACATCTGCTCAACATCATGCATCAGATATTTCGGATTAATTACAGCCACTAATATTAAAATAATGTTGATTATTAAGCATATATATACTCCTTTATCAACAATGTCAAAGTTATTGTTGCGCGGCTCAAAATAGGAAACGGTAATAATTTTAAGATAGGCATAAGCCAAAATAAGCATAGCAACCATCATAAAAGCAATCAAAACATAATGACGCGTAATCACAAAACTGTTAATGACCGCCAATTTTCCCAAAAAACCCAATAACGGCGGCGTTCCTATCAGAGAAATCATAAACACCAACAGAGCTGCGGTTAAAAATGAACGCTGCGTTGCGACACCTTTGATATCTTTCATTTCAGACATATATTCGCCTTTAACCCTATAGCCGAAAAACACTGTATAAATTCCGCAGATTGCAACTTCATAAACCAATAAATAAGTAAAAGCAGCCACCAGACTGTTATCATTAAGAGGAAAAAGCGCCAATAATGTAACGCCTATATAATATAGTCCTCCGTATGCGAAAATTTTGCGCAAATTGCTTTCACTGTTTGCTCCCACAGCTCCAACAAAAATAGATAATAATCCAAAAGCAAGAAAAACCTGATTAAACCATCCTAATAACGGATAAAAAGCATTTACACAGACATTGACAATACACGCAAAATAAGCCAATGGCGGAATTATTGTTAAATATCCTGCAACCGGCAAAATAGAAGTGCCGACAGCACCGGCAAACCAAAAATGAAACGGAGCCGCCGCCAACATAAACAACATTGCGCATAAAATAAAAGCAAAAGCCATATAATAAGGTCTTATAAGCTGGCTGCGAATTCCCAATCCCCGTTCTATTACGGCATAGTCAAATGATCCGAAATAGCGGTACAGAACAGCCACACCAATTGCAAATATCAACATAAACAGCAAAGACAGTCCCAAAAAGCAATTGCTTTGCCGATATTCGTTAGTTGCTCTCTCTATTCTTAACAGAAAATAATTAATAACAAAACTCGGAGCCAACCCTAAAAACAAGAACAAAAAGTTTCTTGACGATATAGCTAATGAAAAAGCCAAAACATTAAATAAAATAATTTCATAAAAAAGAAAGCTTGGAGTTCCTTTGCTTATAAAACGTTTGGCCGATAAATATCCCCACACAAACGTAAACATATAAATCAGCATTTTAAATAGCGTTGTAAACAAATTATTATAAAATAATTCACCGACATTCTGATTATAAAAAACAGCTGTTGAAACAGCCCCAATCAACAGAAAAAAACGGCTAACAGTATAAAAAGTTTTCGGAGTGTTGTGATGGCGACAAAAACGAATCAGCATCATAATCAGCAGACCCAATGACAAAACAACTTCGGGAAGCAAAGCTATATAATCTGTAAGCATAATTACTCCATATACCACAAAGGATTAACAAAAGACACCACCAACAACACCATAACCAACGCAAAAACCATAAAAACCGGAAGAGAAATATCCTCTATGCAATTTTCATTGGTTTTCGTTTCATTTTGCGGATAGCGCAAATAAAATAAATGCTGCAATAAACTGAGCGAACTTAATATTATCGCCGAAAGAATAAAAATGGCCATTTTCAAATTGTAATTAACCAATCCGGCGAAAATCAACATATTATTCAAAAACAGCGACGACAAAGGCAATCCGACCGCTGCTAAAATAAAAAACGACAGCACGAACGAACTGCGGGGAACACTGCATAAAATTCCGCAATCGTTCAATCCGTTACACATTCTTTCTTTTTCGAGATGAGATACAATAATTTCTATGGCTGCCGTTACTATCAAATAAGCAAACAACGAAAAACCTATGTTGGCCAGCAACGCATCTGTCGGCAGCAATGCTCCTAAAAGATAAAGGATGTAATAAACCGTCATATACGAAAAAATTTTATATTGAATATCACGATTGCTGAAACCAATTAAAGCAATAATAAACATGGTCGTAATACTTACGATTTCCAAAAACAATAAATAAGGTTCCAAAATTTCGGGAGCCGTCAGCGGTGAAAAACGAATCAGCCCATACACGCCGGTTAACGGCATTATATTGGCAATGATAAACACCAACGGATTGGAAATGTTAACATTTACGGAAGACAGCCAATAATGAAAAGGCCAAATTGGTATTCGGGATAAAAAAGCAATAAAAATCGAAACCCAAACCAGCAATTCAAGATGTTTGCTTAAAACCGCCCTGTTCATCTCGCGTATCAAAATATTTTCGGAATTGAATAAAATACACAAAGCAACGAACAGCAGCATCGCTCCCAACAGATTGTAAAGAAAAAAACGATATAGAATATCCTGACGCCGACTATCGCCGAATATGCCTACCAACATAAACAGCGGCAACAGCATTGCTTCAAAAAAGATATAAAACGAAAATAAATCGGAGGCAAAAAAATAGCCTGTAATCATTTCCAAAAACATCAGGGCAAATATAACCAGTGTTTTTTGCCGATAGTTATTATTTCTGACACCGATAAACCCTAACAAAACAGCCAGATGCACCGCCGCTATCAGCAATAGAGAAAAGAAATCCAATTCAAAAATCAATTCTATTTTCGGAACAGCCAGCCATTCAAATTTTGCAGACAAATGTTGAGCACCGCCCGAAAAATCAACTTTACGCGCCGTAATCCACAAAACAACCAAATTGGATAAAACCGTAAAAATACCGACAGCCAAAACATTATGTCCGCGACCGTTGGAATTTTCTTTGGAAAGTCCGGCAAAAATAATTCCCAACAAAGGAATCGCCATAATCACGAATAACAAAGTGTTAAGGTTGTCTATCATTGCTTTACTCCGTTAAAATAGGCACAAAACACAATGACAACTCCCAGAAAAACAAAAAATATGTATCCGATATAGTTTTTATGCAGGCGTTGAAAAACAAAAATCATTAAATGAACGATATTTTTAACAGATGCAATAACTGTACGCTCAATAAACACAAAATCAATTGTCAAGCGCAAAATACGCCCTAAAATTTGTAACGGCGCAAAAATAAGCACGTTATACATCACCGTTATCAAATCATTTTTTTGAATCCGTTCCGAATCATACAAAACAGCTAACCGAGAAAAAGGATGCGCCATAAAAATTGCCATCCAAAGCATTGCAAAACCCATAACATAAGGCCAAAATGTCAAATATTCGAAAAACAAAACCGCAGCTCCGCCGACAATTGGAATAAAAAACAAAAAAGATGGATTTTTAAGTCTGGCCATAACCCATTCATTTGCGCGAATCGGAGCTGAATATATTTCCGAAAGCAAATGCGCCGTTACAAAAGTTAAAAATACGACTCCGCCCAATGCCAGCCATTTAACCTGATTGGCAAAGCACCACCATGCTCCAATGTACAATAAAGCTGAAATAATGCTTGCAATAAGCGTTATTTTCAAAGCGGAAGAAAATCCTCCCATATGAGAAACCAAAATTTCATCAGAAGCCGCTTTTTCTGCCAACATTAAAACATTTCCGAACAAGAAGGCCGAAATCAAAAAGATAAAAAATGTCCGCCCTGAAAATTCGGGCAGCCACGAAAATGCCGCAAAACTCAATCCCCAAAACAGCATTGACATATAAATCGAGCGTCGTTTTAAATTGTCAATAATCATCACCCCAACGGTTCCCCATAGTACAGTGGCAACAGAAAATATTTTAAGCAGAGGATATGAATATTTTGAAATCAAAAGCACATCTTGCAACAAATGCAAAACAATCATTCCCATCAACGGCGTTGTTGCGAATAAAATAAAATTCAGCCGATTAAATGAAATTGTTGACATTTTTTGATAAGCCGTATGAAAAAAAACAAGTCCGGATTTTATAAAAATGCATATTAAAAGCAAAATTGAAATAAAGTCACGGTGATGCCAATGACGAGAATATTCCTCAACTTTAGAAATATCTATGCCGCCTTGCTGTCCTAAAATGACAGCCATAATATTTAAAAGCATAAAATCAGCCAAAAAATTACCGTATATATATTGACGCTTTGCTTCAAAATTATTGATAGCCATATAAACAAGCACATCAGATATGCCGACTGCGGCTAAAAGCTGAATATAATTGGCCGAAGAAAAAGCTATCAACATCAAAACACTATTTAACAGAACAAGCCCGCCTAACAATTGTTTTTTAGGTTCCCGCGAATCAAGAGAACTGTAATATAGAACAAGCGCGCTCAGCAACAGCACCCCTAAAGCCCCTGATTTCCAATGCAGAGGATTAATACCTATTGTAACCGGAAGATTAGGCAACGCATTCCAATTGATTAAAAAATCAGCCTGATTCTGTTGAACATATAATGAATATAGAGCATAAACAACAACAGATAATGACACAAACGGCCACAAAAAAGAAAGGCGGTTTTTAGGAACAAACAGCGAAAGAGCTCCTGCAAAAAATAGCAAAAAAATAAAATTCACCAAATTTTCAATCCCTTAAAACCGACCTACTTTTAATAAAATAAGGGCTTTGAACAGCCCCTATTAATTTTCAAATTCAAACACCTGCCGTTAGGACAAAAGTTTAAGACTGCGTACGACTCTGACAGGAACTTTATATTCGCGTGCAACATCATCATTTTCTATTTCAACCATCAAAACTTCACTAACCGATTTTAACGGCATACGAGCTTCATTGGCAATAGAATTAAGCATAAACGCACTTTCACGGCTGCGATAAAGCAAAGCCTGATCACCGCCGTCATACACCAAACGGGGATTTTCGGGGCCACCTTCGCGATATTCAATGATAATTAGAATCTCACCGGCAGCATTTTGCAGCATATCATAGCGGCCGGACTGTTGCGAATTATTTTCTGACATATTCATTATACCCCGTTTAATCTAGGTTTCATCATTAATTTTGGTCAGATGATAACATACAATTTTTAACAAATAAACTATTTTTTATATTTTATTATTTTTTTGTTGACTAACTCAAATTTATACATTATACAATGGCTCATTGTTTAAGGGTGCGTAGCTCAGCTGGTAGAGCATTTGACTTTTAATCAAAGGGTCTCGGGTTCGAATCCCGACGCGCTCACCAACAATATAAAAGCTCTGTTTTAAGACAGAGCTTTTATTTTTATCTATCTGCTGCCTTATATTAGCTTTTGTTTTTTATTTTCTTTTATATGTTTTTAACGAATCGGCTTTGGCAATATTGGAACATATCGGCAACAAGTCTTTTATCCGCAAACATTATTTTCCGATTCGTTTTAACTTGAACGCGTACGCCCAAGGGCTTGACTTTATACAATAAGGGTTTATTGTGCCGTTCGATCTAAGAGTTTAAGAGGTTTTAAAATGCGTAGAAAAACTAAAGGTATTGTTTTAGGTATGACCGGTGCTTGCAGCTATGGTACGAATCCGCTATTTGCTTTGCCTTTGTACGCTCTCGGCTTATGCGCAAACTCTGTTTTGTTTTACCGCTATTCGTTAGCTGTGCTTCTATATGGCTTATGGGTAGCTGTAGTCAAGCACCATTCTCTTAAAATTTCGTGGAAACAGGCGGCCTATTTATTACCTATGGGATTGATATTTTCAATATCTTCATTAACATTATTTATGAGTTACAGTTATATTGATGCCGGCATAGCTTCTACGATTCTTTTTATTTATCCGATTTTGGTGGCCGTTATTATGGCTGTTTGTTTTGGAGAAAAACTTTCACGGCGAACATTGTTTTCTATTTTCCTGACTACCGTTGGAATCGCCATGTTTTATAAAGGAAAGTCTGGAGAAACAATCAATTTGTTCGGCGTTGCTTTGGTTTTGATTTCAGCTCTTAGCTATGCCGTATATATGGTAGCTATAAAAAAATTGTCGGCAATTCGCCGTATTAATTATGCCGTTCTAACATTTTACGTCATGTTATTCGGATTGCTGGTTTATTTATTCAATTTAAGATTTGGTTTAGATCTGCAAATTATTCCGACTCCGTTAGGATGGATATGCGCGGTTGCTTTAGCTTTATTGCCTACTATTGTATCGCTTGAAACCATGACTATTGCTATAAAGCTTATCGGTCCCACTTTATCCGCCGTGCTGGGCGCTTTGGAACCTGTAACGGCAATTTTTTTCGGGGTTGTAATTTTTCACGAGCAGCTTACATTAAGAATTGCATTCGGCATTTTGTTAATTTTAACAGCGGTCTTAATGATTGTGCTTGAAAAGAAGAAATCTAAAAACAAAATATAGCGCAATAAATTTATACAAAATCAGTTTTTAGCTTTCGCGGTTTAAAAAAATAAAACGTAATAAAAATCTTACATCTTATAGGTGTAAGATTTTTTCGATACCCGTATTCGACTTTTACTATCTACCCATATTATATTTTTTGTGTTTAGATTGATATAAACCAAATTATATAAGGAGAAAAAAATGGCACGCGCATTAAAAAACAAACATATACAAAATTGTTGTTCTCGAGATATTTTGTTGATTGACAAAATCTATCAAAGTTTTGAAGCGTTAGAAGAAACACTCGGAAAATTAAAATTGGAAGAGCCTTTGTTTATCACTTATATGGCAAAGAAATCTTTCGCGGATAAAGTTTTCAATCAAATAAAACATTACCGCGAAAGAATCCAAGCTCAAAAATATCTTAATTAATTATTCCCGCTTCCAGCTTGTTCCCTGAGGCGTGTCTTCCAAAAGAATACCTGCTTCTTTTAACTGGTTGCGAATAGCATCAGCTTTTGCCCAATCTTTGTTTTTCTTAGCTTGCAGCCGTTCTTCAATCAAAGCTTCTATTTGCTTTTCATCAACTTTACCATCCTGCGAAGCTCCCTTAAACCAAATTTCGGGATCTTGATACAACAAGCCTAAAACACCGGCACTGGATAAAAGCAATGATTTATACTTTTGCTGTTCATTAATATCCTGAGCCTTGTTAAGGCTGTTTGCAATTTCATGTAAATAGCTGATTGCCAATGGGGTATTAATATCATCAGCCAAAGCGACAACAACCCTTTCATCCGGTTCAACCTCTGCCGGCTTAACATCTTTAACCCGAAGCAAAGCATTATAAAACTTATCCAAAATTTGTTTTGCCTGTTTTAAGCCGTCAAACGTAAAATTAAACGGTTGATGATAGTGCGTGCTGATAAATAGTAAACGCAGTGCTTCTGCCGGATATTTTTCAATCAATTCATTTACGGTATAAAAATTGCCTAACGATTTTGACATTTTAACACCGTCCACCATTAACATGCCGGCATGCACCCAATAACGTGCAAAAGTTTCTCCAGGGTGAGCACATAAAGATTGCGCACATTCATTTTCATGATGAGGAAAAATCAGATCAGAGCCACCGCCATGAATATCAAAAGAATTTCCTAAATATTTCGAACTCATTGCCGAGCATTCCAAATGCCATCCCGGACGACCATATCCCCAAGGACTGTCCCATCCAGGCTGTCCAGCTTCCGACGGTTTCCATAAAATAAAATCGGCAGGATTTTTCTTATAATCCGCAACTTCAATTCTGGCGCCTGCCAGCATTTCTTTCATACTGCGGCCGGACAAAAAACCATAATTTGGCATAGAGTCAACCGAAAAAAGAACATGCCCTTCAGCCTCATAAGCATGGCCATTGTCCAATAGCTGTTGAACCAACTCAATCATTTCCGGCACAAATTCTGTTGCACGGGGGCGAAAATCGGGATCTTTAACATTCAAAGCATGCATATCGTCAATATACCATTGATATGTTTCCGATGTAATTTCGCTGATTGGTTTGCCTGTCTGCTGATGTTTATTTAAAATTTTATCGTCAATATCCGTAATATTCGATACATAGGTTACATGCTTATCGCCATATATTTGACGCAAAACACGATTTAACACATCAAAAACAACCGCAGATTTGGCGTTTCCCAAATGTGCTCTGTCATAAACAGTTGGACCGCAGACATACATTCTGACATTATCGGCGTCTATCGGAATAAACTTATCTTTTCTTTTAGTCAGCGTGTTATGCAGATATATTTCCGTCATTTTTCCTCCTATGCCTGATTACCGTTCAAGCGTTTTTCAGCACGTTCAAAACCTATCAAAGGCAACAAAATTTTAAGTTCTGGACCATCGTCCAAAGCTGTTAAAGCTTTGCGCAATGGGTGGAACAAAGCTTTGCCGCGACGGTCAGTTTTTTGCTTAATCTCATTTATCCATAAATTAAATGTTTCAACATTCCAAGGCTCTGCCGGCAAAAGCGAAGCGGCAAGCTCTGTCAGTTCCTTGTCTTCCATAACCGGAGTTACAGGACAACGGCAAATTTTCTGCCATAATTCACAATCGGCAACGATATTAAGATTTCCGCGGACAGCGTTCCAAAATGTTTCATCAACATCAACTCTGCTGCTAATTAAATTATATGGCATATTACGAACCATATGAGTATTGAAATGCTCTAAATCCGTTTCTGAAAATTTCGGCTGAGAACGCCCCAATTTATTAAAATCGAGCGTTTTTGCCAAACTTTCTAAATCATAAAAAGGCTCAATTGCTTCTGATGTTCCAAGTTTTGCAAGATATGAGCATATCGCCATAGCTTCGACACCGCGAGCGCGTAAATCCAAAACGCCTATACTTCCCAAACGTTTGGAAAGTTTTCCTTCCTGACCGGTTAAAAGCGGCAAGTGAGCAAAAACCGGAATTTTACCACCGATAGCTTCAAACATCTGAATTTGAGCAGCTGTATTGGTCACATGGTCTTCACCGCGCACGATGTGGGTAATATTAAAATCACTGTCATCAATCACAGACGGCAAATGATACAAATAGCTGCCGTCAGCACGGATAATAACCGGATCGCTTAAATTTGAAGCTTCATAACGGCAATCACCGCGCACCAAATCATGCCAAAAGATTTCGCCGTCATTAAGTTTGAAACGATAATGAGGACGACGGCCTTCGGCTTCATAAGCAGCAATTTGTTCTGCTGTCAATTTGAGTGCTCCGCGGTCATAAATCGGCGGCAAACCTCTGGTCATCAGTTTTTTACGCATAAGTTCAAGCTCTTCTGCTGTTTCATAGCAAGGATAGATCCGACCTTCGGCAATTAATTTTTCGGTTACTTCGCGGTAACGCTCAAATCGAGCAGATTGGCGCGCTTCGCTGCTCCATGACAGTCCAAGCCAATTTAAACTTTCACGTATAGCTTTTTCATATTCCGGCTTGGAGCGCTCTTTATCCGTATCATCAATTCTAAGCATAAACTCGCCGCCGAGTTTTTTTGCTAATAACCAGTTAAAAATTGCCGTGCGGGTATTGCCGATATGCATATATCCGGTTGGCGAAGGAGCAAATCTTACTTTTATTGCGCTCATTTTTTTAATTCCTTATTTATAAAACTAACTGGCGATTGTATAAGCATACAAAAGCAAATTCAAGGACTTTTTAACAAAAAACCCGCTTTTGAAAGCGGGTTTTGAAGTTTGTTATTTATCTGCGGCAACCTTCTTTTTGGTTGAAGCTTTTTTGGAAGCTGTTTTTTTAGCAGAAGCCTTTTTAGCTGTTGTTTTTTTAGCTGCAGTCTTAGTTGCTGTTTTCTTTACAGACGCTTTCTTGGCTACTGTTTTCTTAGCAACAGACTTCTTTGCAGCTGTTTTCTTTTTAGTTGTTTTTTTACCAGCCTTTTTCTTTGTCGATTTTGTTTCAGTCCATTTTTTTGAAACAGCAATGGCATCATCCAAATCTTTCTCCTTGCACAGACCTATCGCTACAGGATTTTTCGGACGCAAATCAGCCATATCACGATGAGTTCCGTCGCGGAGAGCCATAATAGTAGGCTTGGTTGTACCTATTAATTTACAAATTTGCGAATCAATAATTTCCGGACAATTGCGTAAAACCCACAAAATTGCACAAGGTTTGTCACTGCGCTGAGAAGGCGATAGAACCTTTTTGTTTTTACTGTTCAGAGCTTTAACATTTCCTTCCGGTTCAATGGAAACTAATACTGCATTTTTATCAGCTTCACAACGGGCAATTTCTTCCATTGTAAGCTGTCCTGCCGCAACAGGATTCAATCCTACGATATTTGCAGCAACATCACCATCGGCAATTGCCTGAACTTCCAGTTCGTGAAGTTCGCAAAATGCGCCGATTTGTTTAAAAGTCAAAGTTGTGTTTTCCACCAGCCATACAGCGGTGGCTTTGGGCATTAAAGGTGCTGTCATTTTTTTATCCTTTCTATTTGCAAATAGCCTAGCAAAGCTAACAAAAAACCCACGTTCTCTATTTGAACGCAGGTTAATCGAAAAAAATTAATATAGTCTTAAAATATTAATTTGAAGTTTTGATGCCAAAAGCGCCAAACTTATTTTTGAATTTCGACAACTGTCCGCCGGTATCAACCAAACGATGAACACCTGTCCACGCCGGATGAGATTTAGGATCAATTTCCAAATTCATCTTATCTCCGGCTTTACCCCAAGTAGTTTTGGTCGAAAATACGCTACCATCAGTCATAACGTATGAAATTTCGTGATAATCCGGATGAATACCCTTTTTCATCTTATTTTACTCCATGTAAATTTTGCTTAGTTATCGCTCTTATACATTACAGTTTTAATTATTGCAAGCACTTTTTAAAATATTTTTTACTTTTAATAACTGACTAAAACATTGTTTTGAAAAGAAGCATCTTCCGTATTTATAATTTTAACGCTAAAACTTTTCAAACCTTTTGCCAACAGCCAGCCTCTAACCGCCACAGCTCTGTTCAAGCTCAATCTTTTGCGGGCAAAACCGCTGTCTTCTTCATTGTAATTATAAGCTTCAATTGTTATTTTTTCTTGATTTTGAAGATCGATTTTATTCAAAAACAGAGTGAGAACATCAGTAATTTCAGCATTCAATTCTGCCGAACTATCTGGAAAATAAAGCATTGCCGAACTTTCTCCCACTTTAGAAACTTCTCTTTTTTCATCATTTTTTTCCTTAGAAGTTTCATCTGTGCTTACTTGCTTATCCTCTGTTTCAGCCACAACAGTTTTTTCTGTTTTTTTCGGTTCAGGTTCTGCAATCGGTTCCGGTGCAGAGAGCAAAGATTCGCCTTCCGTTTTTGAGGCTTCATTTTTGTTTTTTGCAATCGGTTCAACCGTCTTTTGCAGAACCGGCTTTTCCGGTTCTGATGTTATCTTATCCTCAAGTTGTTCTGTTTTTAGAATTACCGTTTGTTTTTCTTCTTTGGATTCAGAAGGCAAAACTTTTTTTGCTTTGAGAATGTTTTTTTCCGTTTTCCGAACAGTCTTTTTACTTTTAGGCTTTTCAGCTTTTACGGATTTTTTTTGCACTGAATTTTTTTTAAACTTATCAGGCGATATTTTCTTTGCAGCCGATACGGCGTTTTTTTCTTTTGCGGCGGGCAGAGGAAGTTCAAAACCATTATCAGCAACGCCTTCCAGATTGTCTAAAACCGACAGATTAACTTCATAATCAGCAGCAACAGACGATGAGGCATATCCAATAAATAATCCTAAAGCCACTACTAAACGGAACATTTTATCTCCTCTGCCCTTTTGCTCTATGCCAACTTCTTAACCAAGACTTCCATATTATTATTAGCAGCCGCCAGATTGTCTGATGCTAAAACTTGCTCCAATTTTGCCGGCGCAATTTCAGCGGCATCAAGATTATACACATATCCGCCCGCCTCTTTTACCAAAAGCAAACCGGCTATTGTACTGTTCAATCCATTACCAAGACTAACTGCCAAATCGGTTTTTCCGGCTGCCGTATAAGCCATAGCCATAGAAACAGCTCCCAAAATTCTGCTCTGAGCCGCCACTTTGGAAATACAGGAGTATGCGTGTTTAAAATTGTCCGAACCGCTGTTATAACCGATTTGAGCTGCAACTAACGCAAAGTTTTCATCTTTATTGGTAGATACGCGCAAACGTTCATGGTTGCGAAAACCTTCTTTGTATGAACCATTGCCTTTTTCGGCAAAGAAAAGTTCATCACTGGCGCGGTTATAAACAACAGAAGCTTTGACCTCACCGTTTTCGCAATAAGCCACCGTAGTTGCAAACAAAGCTATACCGCGTGAAAAATTGCTCAGACCGTCAATCGGATTGACCAAAAAGCAACAGCCGGCTGCCGGAACAGAAACAATGTCTTTTTCCAAAAAAGCAGCATCAGGTTTTACTTTTGCCAATTCAATGCGTAAATTCTGCGCGGTTTTATTATAAGAATTGGCAATAAAATTCTGATAGGGGCGCACCGAAGACTGAAGGCGTTCGATTTCGCTAAAATCACGGTCAAGGTTTGAAGTTGCCTTTTTAACCGCGTTGACCATCATTGTCAGCAAAGGAGAAAGATATGACATTATTTTGCTCTTTCCACATAGTTTGCTTCAGCTGTACCGACAACAATTTTTTCGCCCTGACTGATGAACGGAGGAACCATAACGCGGACGCCGTTGTCCAAAATAGCCGGTTTATAAGAAGAAGCTGCTGTCTGTCCTTTAACAACAGGCTCGGTTTCAACAACCGTGCAGATAACTTGCTGAGGCAATTCAACTGCTACCGGTTTGCCATCAATAAAGTTAATGTAAACAGTCATACCTTCACTCATAAACGGGCGGGAATCGCCGACAATATCAGACGGCATGGTAAATTGTTCAAATGTTTCGGAATCCATAAAAGTAAGTCCGAGAGAATCTTCATATAAAAACTGGCAGTCTTTTTCTTCAACCAACAACTTTTCAATTGTGTCTTCAGAACGAAAACGCTCGTTTGTTTTAGTGCCTTCTTCAACCGATTTCATTTCAACCTGCATAAAAGCGCCGCCTTTACCCGGTTTGATATGTACAGCTTTAACGACAGTCCAAGGTTTTCCTTTATATTCAATAACCCAACCAACACGAATTGATACTGCTTGCTGCTTCATTTTTATACTCCTTTATAATGTACTGATTTCATTTTTTACAGAATACTTACCCTAATCTTTATTTTTTCGCAACAAAAATCTTATAATCCTGCGGAGATAAAATCACAATATCAGCAGGATATTTCTCAAAAGAGCTGTTTTCGTCTTGCGGCATAACCGCCATTTGCAGTAAAAAGAAATCATTGTACCATTCAGCCAGCGAAAGTGTTTGTTCTTTTCCGTCTTTCCAAATTTTGAAGATAATAAAATCAGGTTCGTTTTCACTCACTATCATTGCTTCGTGGCGGCGGTTGCGGCTGATTATCCCCAAAATGCATTGACCGCACAATTTTCTTATTTCGGCAATATCCTTTTTTATGTTGTTGCTTGCGCTCAAGTCGGCAATTATTCCGTCCGCATTGAGTTCTTTTCTCAATTGAGGAGCTTTATCCCCCGCAAGAAGAACTATTTTTCCGTTTTTAAGCAACTGTCCGCAAATGTTTTTTAAGCATGAATAATCCATTTCGGCATTAACCGCATAGCATTGCAGACTTTCGTCCGAAAGCAATAAATCATCATCTGGGGAATGTATGTTAAGAATAAAGTTTTGCATAATCGTTTTTGCTGCTTGAAAAAAAGTTATTATTATGTCTAGATTATAACATATAAAATTAAAAGAAAGTGAAATTTAATGAGCAAAACACAAAATTCAGTTTTTGCCGTTCTTGACGACCTTGAATGTTCAGTAAACCAACTGGAAAAAACAGCACAGGAAAAAGTGCTTGCCGCTAAAAAGCTGAAACAATCCGCCCTCAATGCAATTGAGCGGATTGATAAATTGGAAGAAATATTAAAGCAGGCGGCGAAATAATGGCACAGGTTATCATCACCATAAACGACCGAGAATATCCCATTGCCTGCGAAAACGGGCAGGAAGCCCGTATTATGCAGTTAGCACAAATTCTGGATCAAAAAGCACAAATGCTCAAATCATTCAGCGGAAAAATCAGTGAAAATATGTTGCTGGCCATGATTGGGATTTTGGTTGCCGATGACTTGTTCGAGGCACGCAAAAGCGCAGCCGCCTCTGCTCCCGTTCCTGTTCAAAATAATGACGAAGAAACAACGGCAAAAATTCAGGCATTGAATGAGCGTATAAAAGCTGTTGCAAAGCTTATCGAATCATTGTAATATGTTTGCTAGAGAGGTTACTGTAAGGTGCGTAATCCCGCAGATCTTCCGAGCCACAATTATTTTTAGGGAGTTGTCCCTGCCTTGACCGTGGTCCTGGTATATGACACCCACCTGTGGAGATGCGGTTCGTGAAAGAATGTATCTATACGACTGAACGGTTCTCTCTTTTTTTATATTATCACACTCCGGTTTTCGGAGTTTTTTTGTAGGAGTAAAGCGCGGTGAAAATTATTTATTGCGGCGATGTTGTCGGAAGAGCCGGAAGAGATGCCGTTTTAACCAATATAAAACCCATGCGCGAGCGTTTTAAGGCCGATGTTATTATCGTCAATGTGGAAAATGCCGCTCACGGCTTTGGAGTAACCCCCGGCATTGCCAAAGAATTTCTTGAATCCGGCGCTGATGTGCTGACAACAGGAAACCATGTTTGGCAGCAAAGAGACATTATTCCTTTTTTAAATGAAAACAAAAAAATTATCCGTCCGCTTAATTATCCGGAAACTTCTGCCGGACGCGGATATTGCGAATTTGAGTTGGCAAACGGCAAAAAAATTTTGGTTACGCAGGTTTTGGGGCGGGTATTTATGGAAAGCGTGGACAATCCGGCTCTAACAATCGACAAACTGCTTAAATCATATACTCTCGGCGGCAACATTAACGCTATATTTGTAGATATTCACGCTGAATGCACTTCTGAAAAACTTTCACTGGGATATTATCTTGACGGTCGGGTTTCGATTGTCGCCGGCACTCACACCCATGTTCCGACAGCCGATGCTAAGCTTTTGCCCAAAGGCACCGCCTATATAACCGATGTCGGCATGTGCGGAAATTATGATTCGGTTCTGGGGTTTGACAAACAAGCTCCCATAGATCGGCTATGTCAAAAATATAACGGCAACCGTCTTGAAGTATGCCGGAGCAACGGCACCGTGTGGGGAATTTTTGTTGAAACCGATGACAACACAGGTTTGGCAAAATCTATTGAACAGTTTAGCATATAAGGAAAAACCAATGAGCACAAAAGACTATATTTCTTATGAGGAAGTTATTAAAGATTGCAAAAAACTGGCTGAGGCCTTAAAAAACTGCGAAATTAACAAAATTATCGCCGTTACGCGCGGCGGTATGGTTCCAGCCTGTTTAATTGCCGAATTGTTAAACATACGTCAGGTCGGGAGTGTTGCTCTTGCCAGTTATGATGAGGAAAACAGATCGGAATTAAAGCTCTTGAGCGCCCCAAATTTGCCGATTGATGAAAAAACTCTGTTTATTGATGATTTGTATGATTCAGGAAGCACTTACCGCTATTTAAAACATAATTATCCTCAAGCAAAATGCGCCGTGGTTTACACCAAAGGACCAACCGCAGATATTGACTTTCCTGCAATTTCAAAAGACAAAAATTTATGGCTTGTTTTTCCATGGGAATTTGAATAGTTTTTTTATGCTAAACAATAAAAAAAACACCTTCCGTTTTGAAACGGGAGGTGTTTTTTTAATTGAGGGCCCCACCCTTAAAGGGGATCTTTACAGTCGGAGTATAACTCTAACTGCGGGTGGGGATAAAAGCTCATTCATAAACAAAAAAGATATCTGAAGATGCGGTATGCTTTACCTTATTTCCATAATTCACAATGTAATCAAATCTGCATTGTGCAATATAATATGTGTCGTCCGAACCTTCATATTTTCTTAATTGCCAATCATCAACATTAACAAAGGAAATTTCTATTGACACCTCAGGATAAGGAAAATCGCATGAAAATTTTTCATCTTTGTATGTTGCTCGATTTTCAAGATACGAAATATGCCTATCCGTTCTAAAATCGGGAACATCAGACTTTGTCACTTTAATGCTGATTCCTTGTTCAAAGTTGTTTACTGCCACATTGTCAACATATTCTCCATATTCCGCCACTGGATCATTCATAAATTTCTCTATTTTGAAATTTTTCCAATCAGAGAATTTATTGTCCACTCGTTCCATCGGCACAGTATTCGGAAATATAACGCTGTGGTTCAAAAGAATTTCCTTTTTAACAGTTTTTTTGCCGCTTACAGACCACTGTTGCTCAATTTCCACCCATGAGCGAAAAACGCCCGAGTATTCCATTTGATCAACAGAAACCAATTCTAAACCTTCGCCGACTTTTTTGCTGGACAGCAAAACATCTTCATCAGGTTCAGGACATCTTATAATAACGGAAGCCGCCACATTATAATTGCGATTGTTAAAAGCAACTGTAATTGAGTGGCTAAGACGTTTACAGAACCATTTTTTACCGTTGACAATTTGATCATCCAAAGCGGTAAGATTCAGTCCGTTTTCCGTAATTTTTTCAATCTTGTGATATGGCATTTGCTGTTTGGTTGCACCGTCGTTATATTCCGGCGTTTCAAACATCAACTCATATTCAAGATTGAACCCGTTAGCATAGGTCAATCTGTAAACCAAAACAGAATCTGAAATTGTCACAAAATTCTGTTCTGTGCGGTTTTCAGCAAGACGATAACTGATTTCAACCTTAGGCGTTCCAAATTCAAAATCCGCAACTTCGGCTTCTTTTTCAACATTATTGAAACGGTTAGTCAAAGTAACAGAAATCTTGTTTTCGGATATCGCACGGGTTTTTTGCCGCACATAAATCCAACTTTCATACGACAAAGAAGTTCCTTGCGTACCGGAATTCTCAACAACATCGTTGTTACAACCGCTGCCAAGAACCTCACTCTCCACGACTTCTGGAACCGAAGGCTCCGTAAGTTCATCACTGCTGCACGAAGTGCATGTCATACCGGCAAGAACGATAGCTGCTACCATTACAAGCCAAAATTTCATTGTTTTCATAAAATTAAAGTTTTTAAAAGTGAATAAATAGGTTTTATTTTGTTTTATAACTTTCTATGATTACGCACTTAATTTTAATAATAAGAATTTCATTTAATAGTTGTAAATAATAATTTTTAAAACTTACCATTTAATGTTTTCGTCTCTGCCGCCTTCATCGGTATAAACAGAACGATCGCATGTGCAAGTTTTGTAATTAATGGTATCTGTAGTTCCATCGTTCAACATACAATAACCGCCGCCCGGCTGGCAATTGTTTTGCTTGGCATAATCTGAAGTTACTCCGTACTCATCAGGACATTTGCAAGCGTAACGGGTGCCGCATTTACCCTTCATTTGATTTCCATTAATTGTTTCGCCGATAGCCGCTGTATCTATTTCCAAAGGAAAAATGCAGCCTTCATAGCGAAATTTCGGAGCGCAGCATTTTATATAAGAGCTCTTGT
>UQMA01000031.1 GCA_900542055.1 uncultured Azospirillum sp.
CCCGCCGTTCTCAAAACTGCCAGATGCTGTGATAATGCTGATTGGCTGATACCTATAATTTTTTCCAAATCTCCCACTTTTTTTTCGCCTTTGCGCAAAATGCCGACAATTTCCAAGCGTTTTGCATTTCCCAATGCTTTAAGAAAAGCCGCACTTTTTACTTTGTTTCTGACTTTTTCCATAAATTTATACTCCGCAAATTCAATAATTAGATATTTATAAAATAGACATTAATATTGAAATTTAAAGATTATGCTTTTAATATTATCTTTATAGGTTGGAGGAAAATTATGCCTGAAGAAAATATAGAAAAACTGAGTTTTGAAGAAGCTCTGTCATTACTTGAAAACATTGTGCGTGAATTGGAAGCCGGAAAAATAAAACTTGACGACGCGGTATCCGCTTATGAAAAAGCCGTAAAATTGAAAAAATTTTGCGAACAGAAGTTAAATGACGCAAAATTAAAGATTGATAAAATAGAAATTTCCCCCGACGGCACCCCAGTTTTAACACCTTTGGACAAGATAGACGCAAATGAATAAAATTGAAGATACATTAAAAGATTACTCAACTCGCTTTAATCAGGAAATTGCCCGTTTTTTCAATTTTCCCGAAAGTGAAGAACGCCGCGTTTCTGAAGCCATGCATTATTCGTTGACCCGCGGCGGAAAGCGGTTGCGTCCGTTTCTTGTCTATGAAACTGCCCGCCTGTTTGGCATTGGCTTTGAACAATCAATCAACACGGCAATGGCGCTTGAAATGCTGCATACCTATTCGCTGATACACGATGATTTGCCGGCTATGGACAATGACGATTTACGCCGAGGTTTTCCAACTTGCCACAGACAATTTGACGAAGCAACCGCTATTATTGCCGGAGATGGGTTGCTGACTTATGCTTTTGAAATTATGAGCTATCCACAAACTGCCGCCAATCCTGCCGTGCGCTGCCGTCTTATTGAAATGCTGGCAAGTGCTGCCGGAGCATTTGACGGAATGGTAGCTGGACAAATGCTGGATTTAATCGCCTCGACATACAATTCAAAAAAATTCGATACGGAAAAAATTATCCGACATATTGAAGAAATGAAAACCGGACGGTTGCTGCGCTATGCCGTTGAAGCCGGTGCCGTTCTCGGCAACGCCAATGCCGAACAAACAGCTAAACTGGTTGCTTATTCCCGAAAAATAGGCATCGCTTTCCAAATTGCCGATGATATTTTGGACGCAACCGGCGATGAAAAAACCGTCGGCAAAACTTTACGAAAAGATGCCGAACAAAATAAATTAACCTTTGTCAATTTATACGGATTGGACATGGCTCGCAGCATTTCTGAAGAATTAATCCGCGGAGCTGTAGCCGATTTGGAAATTTTCGGCGAAAAAGCCGAAAATCTGAAAGCGCTGGCTCAATATATTATAAACCGCAATCATTAGGAATTTGCTCATGAAAAAGTTTTGGATTATTTTATTAGCATCGTTTTTCACTGTTTTGCACTGTTCCGAGACCTTTTCTCAGGTTCAATTCGGCGTTCCTAAAAAACTATCAAGTTCCATTTTACGTATCAGCGGTTTTGAAGATTACTATCCTCTTGGACGCACAACTTCCGGTTACTACGAAGGACTGTTTGACGAATTTTTATTAGAGTTCAGAACTTTTGCAAATTTTGGCGCTCAAATATACAAAGACAACAGTTATATCGAAACGATTCGCAAAGGCGCAAAAGGAAGAACTGATATTATTCTAGGAATATATCCAGACACCAGTATATACGAGGATTATAAATTTATATATCCTGCCGCTATTGAAAATCCTGTCCATTTGGTTATGCTGCCGTCGCGAATAGGCGAGATAAAAAAAATATCAGATCTCAAAAATCTAAAAGGCGCTATTGATTCACGCGAATACTGGAGTGATTTTGTCAGCGACCAAATGAACGAACTCAACATAGAAAAAGTTGATAATTCCTATGACTTATACGGCAAACTTATGCGCGGCGAAGTAGATTATATTTTCACAACTTATTGGTATGGTATGATAGAAATGATGAAACTCGGTGTAAAAGATTCCGTCAGCATTTCCAGAAAAAGTATTTGGAGTATGCCGGTATTTATCGGAATTTCAAAAATTTCACTGGAAAGAGAATATTTATCTCACAATCTCACTCAATGGCTCAACAGACAAGAAGTCCGCGACAAGATAAAAGCCAGAGCAATTGCCATATTGCGTCAGGTAGAAGAAGAAACGCGAGGAACCGTTCCGCCTTCTTATACACTAAATAATCAGAATATCTGACTTGACCTCTGCCAAACAAGTTGGTAGATTGTAACTATAATGACTTTTTTGGGGGCACTGTTTCAATGGTTTTACTGATACATCATCCGATTTCGCCTTTTTCACGCAAAGTTAGATTGCTGATGGGAGAAAAACGTATTTTATTTGTGCTCAAAGAAGAAGACCCATGGAATTTGTCTAAAGAAGCGTTGCGCCTAAATCCCGCCGGAGAATTGCCTATATTTGTTTATGACGGAAATGTTATTACCGGCAATAATGCCATTTGCGAATTTTTGGATGAAGCTTACAAACAAAAAGAAATTCCAATTATTAACGGCGATGTCCGCCAACGAGCCGAAATCCGCCGTTTAACCGAATGGTTTGATACAAAATTTTATCGTGAAGTTTATCGCAATATTGTCACTGAAAAAGTTTTCAAACGTTTTATGGCAGGAACTGCTCCTGACTCAAAAATCTTAAAATCAGGCTTAAACAACTTGAATTTTCATATGGAATATATTGATTGGCTGTGCGAAAATCGCAATTTTCTGGCTGGTGATAACTTTTCTTTGGCCGATATTGCCGCCGCCGCTCAATTGTCAATTATTGATTATTTAGGAGATGTTCCGTGGGAAGGCTATAAAAATGCCAAGCTTTGGTATTCTAAAATAAAATCAAGACCAAGCTTTAAAGACATTTTAAAAGACAATATAAAAGGTATTTTGCCTTCCAAACATTATAACAATTTGGATTTTTAGCCATGAATAAAAAATTTCTCTTTATTTTTTTCTGCCTTTTAGCTCTTGGCGCCTGCTCAAGCAGCAATGTAGATAATAAATCTACAAAGCCGTGGTGGAAAATTCCGCCGTTCAGTTGGTTCGATGCTCACGGCAACGGACAAGAAATTTTTCATTGGCAGCGCCCGTACACCGGTGTTGAAAAATTTTCGACTGACCACAAATATTGTATGAACGAAGCCAAAACTTTTAAACTAATTCCCGCAGCTAAAAAATGGCTTCATGACATTTTCTATACCGAAGAAAAACAATTGGGAGTTCGTGCGGATTGGAACGGAAAAAGCGGAATATGGGCAAGTTTCATACCTTATTCCGGCGCACAGCCGATTATAGTAAACGTCACTCAGCCCGAAGACGATGACGATATTGATTATCAAAAATATGTTGATTGCATGGAAGCCCGCGGGTATACAAACCGCAACTACAATATTCCTGAAGTTACAAATATTTATCTGCGTAATCCATACGAATAATAACCGCCTCCAACTGCTTTATAAAAACTGATTATTTTTTGATAAATAGCGCTTTGGCTTAAAACCAAATTATTTTGCGCCGAAAGTAGGTTTTGTTCACTTGTCAGCAAATCACCAAATTCTATTAAACCTTGCTCATACTTAACTTTCATAACCAGCAAAACTTTTTCCGCATTGTCAGCGGACTTCTGCAATATATCGTTTTTTTCATATTCTCTGCCGACTGCAATCATTGAATTTCTTATTTCAGCAATAGCCTCAAGCAAAACTTTGCGATAGGTATAAACATACTCGTTTTTGACTTCTTTAGATAGCTTGACTTGATTTATCAGCTCGCCCCAATGAAAAAACGGCATATTAATTGTCGGTCCATATCCGTAAGCTGCATTTTCTGATCTTCCCCAATCTCGCACCAAATGCCCTTGCCACCCAAGCGCCGCGCTGATACTTATATTTGGAAACATATTTGCTATTGCTACGCCGATTTCTGCATTTTTAGCAATCAGCATATTTTCAGATAACTTTACATCAGGACGTTCTCTTACTGCTTCAAGAGGAAATTCACTTAACCTTTCCATATCAAAACTAAATGTATTCGTAACTAAATTATCTTTTGTATAGCTGAACTCCTCATTATTTTCAGGCATTTTACCTCTCAAAACAGCTATAGCGTTTATATAAGCTTTTTCATTATATTGTAAGTCCGGAATTAATGATTTTGTTTCATGCACGGCATATTCGGCCTGATTAAGCGCAGCTTCGTCAGCCATTCCTGCTTTATACTTATTTTGCACTGTCTGCAAAATATCCTGCTGCAATTTCAGATTTTCCTGAGCAATATGGATTTGTTCTTGAACGGTTTTCAACAAAACATAATTGTTTGCGGTTTCCGCTGTCATTGAAAGCAAAACATTATTCAGGTTATCAGCAGCGCTTCTGTATAAAGCTTTGGAACTTTCTGTTTTCCGGCGGCCGCCTCCAAAAATGTCCAACTCCCATGAAGCATCTAATCCTAAACGATAATAACTTGTTTTATCTCCTAACTCTTCATATTTCGGAGCATACGAATAATTATAATTGCCTGCAGCATTAAACATCGGCAAATATTCAACCTCGGTTATATTCAAACTGTGCCTTGCCTGCCGCAACCGCGACTGAGCAATTTTCACATCAGAATTATTCCTTAAAACCTCCCCTATCAGGCAATTCAATGTTTCATCGCCGAAAGCCTGATACCAAAACACGCTGATAGGATAATTTTTTCCTGAAATCATTAAACCGGACGACAAATCGGCATCACTCCAAAAATCGGGACGTTTGTAATCCGGTCCCAAAGTGCAAGCCGCTAAAACAACCAAAAGCATAATCCCATAAAACAGCCTCATTGCATATTCTCCTTGCTATTCTTATTTAGCTTGTTTCCAAACCATTCTTTTATATGTTCGAAAAATGCAAAATAAGCCGGAATAAAAACAATTCCGATAATTGTTGCGGCAATCATTCCGTAAAAAACAGCTGTTCCTATTGCAATTTGGCTGGCAGCTCCGGCACCATCAGCTACAACCATAGGAAACACCCCCAAAATAAAAGTTAAAGCTGTCATTAAAACCGCACGAAAACGTTCGCCGGCACCTTTAACCGAAGCTTCAAGTATAGATTTTCCTTCTTCACGATAAGCCTTGGTAAATTCAACAATCAAAATAGCATTTTTAGCTGCCAAACCTATAAGCATAACCAACCCTAATTGCGCATAAATACTCAGCGACTGCCCCATTAAATGCAAGCCGCCCAAAGCGCCCAAAATTGCAAAAATCGTTGAAAACATAACGGCAAAAGCCAACATCCAGCTTTCGTAAAGAGCTACCAAAAAAAGATAACAAAAGACCAAAGCCAAAATAATCAGAAAAACAGCCAACCCTGCGGCTTCTACTTCTTGCAGGCTCAATCCTGTCCATGCAATTTGAAAATCATCAGCCGCCAAATTTTGACTGGCAATGTTTTCAACTGCGGAAATAGCTGTTCCGGTACTAACGCCCAAAGCACTTTGAGCAACCACCGAAGCATTTTGATATTGATTATAGCGTTTGATAATTTTCGGAGACAATTCAATTCCGATATCAGCAAAACTGCCGACTTTAATCATCGCTCCGTTATTCGACCGCACATAAAGATTTTTCACGTCTTCTATGCTGCGGCGGAAATTAAAATCAGCCTGTATAATAACTTTATTAACCTGTCCGCTTAAAGTAATATTATTTACATAACGCGACCCCAAATTATTTTGCAGAACCGTAAACAAATTGCTGACCGAAATATCATAAGCTTCAAGTTTAGTACGATCTATATCCAAATAAATATGGGGGGCGTCAGCCGTATAAACACTGAAAGCATAAGCTAAATTAGAATTTTTATTTAAATTTTCCAAAAATTTTTGCAATTCTCCAAACAGTTGATTAGGCAAAATATTTTGGTTAATTGCCTGAAATTCAAAAGTCAAACCATCGCTATTGCCAATTCCGGGGATTGCCGGCGGCGCGAAAAAATTGATTTTTGCATTACTTGAAGCATAAAATTCTTTTTCCAATTTATCGGTAATTGTTTTCAGAGATGTTTCTTTGCTTTTACGCTCATCCCACGGTTTTAATCCTATAACCCCCAGAGCAGCATTTTCACCTGAACCGCCAAGCATACTATAGCCCGCAACTCCAATAAAATATTGCACACCTTCTATTTTTAAAACTTTATTTCCGATTTTATGCAATTCATCATTTGTTTGATTAATACTTGCCGTATCGGACAACTGAATATCACCGAAAATAATTCCCTGATCTTCTTCCGGCAAAAAAGAAGATGCCGTTACCTTAAAGCCGATTGCCAAAACAACGAACACGGCAATCGTTACCGCAAATGTTGTTTTCAAATGCGAAGAAAAGAATGTTACAACTTTAAGATATTTTTGTTTTAAATAGTCTATAACATCATCAAAAAACTTGAAAAAACCTTTTGCTTTTTCTTCTTTATTTCCCCGCAGAAAAATAGCGCATAAAGAAGGACTGAGAGTAAGCGCATTAAATGCTGAAAAAACAACCGCCGCCGCAATCGTAACAGCAAATTGCTGATAAATTTTTCCGGTAATTCCCGCCATTAACCCTACCGGTACAAAAATTGATAAAAGCACAAAAGTTGTCGCCACAATCGCACTTCCGATTTGTTCCATAGCTTTAACCGAAGCAGCGTGAGCATCCATATTTTCATAAGTCATCAAATACTGCACCCGCTCCACCACAATAATAGCATCATCTACAACCAGTCCGATTGCTAAAATCATCGCAAACAATGTCAAAATGTTTATATCAAAGCCTAAAAGATAGAGCACGGCAAAAGTGGCAATCAATGATACTGGAATGGTTATTAGCGGAATTAAAGTTGTTTTAACTTTTTGCAAAAACAGATAAGTTACCAAAACAACCAACAAAAAAGTTATAATTAAAGTTTCGACAATAGCTGTTATTGAAGCTCGCACATACTGCGTTGAATCATATGCGACTTTAAACTCCATATCATTTTCAAAGGTTTGAGATAATTTTTCAATTTCCCTAGCCACATTGTCCATAATATTCAAAGAATTTGATCCAGGAGTTTGGCTGAGCGACATAATAACAGCAGGAGCGTTATCAAAATTTGCGTTCATCGTATAAGTATCAGCTCCCAATTCTACTCTCGCAACATCTTCCAAACGCACCAATCCGCCGTCTTTTGAAGTAGCAACAACGATTTTCTTAAAATCGTCCACCGAATTTAATAATCCTTTTGCCGACAAAGATAAAACCATATTTGTTCCTTCTACAGCAGGAGCTGCCCCAATACTTCCGATTGAAGCCTGAATATTTTGAGTTGCAATCAAATTCACAATATCTGAACTATCCAATCCTAATGATGATATTTTTTCTGCATCAAGCCAAACACGCATGCTGTACTGAGGACCGAAAATCTGCACATCACTCACACCTTCTACACGGCCGAGCGGATTTTTGATGTTTGTGTACGCGTAATTACTTAGATATAAGTCGCCGTAAGTTTTATGAGGCGACCGTAAAACCAACAATGCCAGCATATTAGACATTTCGGTCGTAACATCAACGCCTTGCTGCTGCACTATCGTCGGCAACTGCGACATTACCTGATTTAAGCGGTTTTGAACTTTCATTTGCGCAATATCCGGATTTGTGCCGATATTAAAAGTTATGGTTAATTTGTAGCTGCCCTGATCATTGGAAGAAGAACTCATATAAAGCATATCTTCCACACCGTTTATCTGATTTTCAATCGGAACGGCAACCGTGTCGACGACCACTTGCGCACTTGCTCCGGGGTATGTGGTACTCACTACAATCTGAGGAGGCGTAATTTGCGGATACTGCGAAACCGGCATAACGGCAACGGCAAGCAGCCCCAGCAAAATCATAACAACGGAAACCACCGCTGCAAAACGCGGACGATCAATAAAATATTTTGAAAACATCAAGATTTCTCCTTTAAGAAATGACTTGAATCACTGATAATTTTTACTTTTTGGTTATCATTGCGAAAATTAACTTTTTCTTTGACTAGCCGCATTTGAGAAGAAAAATCGTTTTTCAAAACATAATTATCACCATATTCTGCCAAAATTTTAATTTGATGCTTTTTTATAAAACCATCTTCTTCAACATAAATAAAACTTCCGTCAGGCTGTAAATAAACCCTGTCTTTTTCAACTAAAACACCATCATATTGTTTTTCTATCAACACGGTAACATATGCATTATCAATTAATAAATTTTGCGGATTTTCAAAATCGGCATACACAGCAACAGCATTTGTCGAACGATCTATCTTATTGTCGGTATAGCGGAAAGCTCCTAAAAAAGGATAGATTGAACCGTCAGCCAGTTTCAAACGGATTTTTTCATCCGAAAACATACTTTCTTTTTGAACTTCTTCCAAATAATCTTTATCACTTATGGAAAAGACAACTCTTATCGGCGTTGTCTGAATAATTGAGAGCAACCTACTCTGCGGAGAAACATAATCGCCCGATGTTAACGCAACATTACCGATAATTCCGCTTATAGTGGCTGAAATTACCGTATATTTCAAATTAACCTCCGCTCCGGCAACTGCTGCTTTTGCATTTTCCAATGAAGCTTTAGCCGCTAAAAAACGCGCTTTGGCATTATCAATTTCACTTGGCGCAACCGCTTTGGTTCCGGCTTTTTGAACTCGTCTGTAATATGTTTCAGCATAATTCCAATCAGCCGTTGCTTTCAGTTCAAGCGCTTTTGCCGCTTTCAATGCAGCCTCATATTCCGAAGCTTCTATAGTCAGCAATTTTTCGCCTTTTGAAACCGTTTGACCGCCATTAACATAAACTTTGTCAATAAATCCACTGATATACGGACGCACATCGACATCATTTATAGGCATAACATAACCTATATATTTTTTTTCAAGCGTTACTTTTTGTTCGGCAATCGGCAGTACATGCACTTCCGGTTCCGTTTTCCTTTCAATAGAAACAGCAGCCGAATAATGGTATTTCCATACCATCCAACCGGCAAACGTTAACAAAATCACAGTTATCAATATCCATATTGCAGACTTTTCTTTTCCGTCCATTTTACCCTCTGTAAAGCGCCAAAACTAAAAATATAAATAATTGGTCTTAACGCCAATTCAACCTGCAATCTTAATCAAATTTTTATATATTGGCGGCTATGTTAAAGACAAATACATAACAAATCGGGATAAATCCAATGCTGTACAATTTTTTAAATCCGTTTTACGCTAATATTTTAGCTTTTTTGACATCATTTGCCGTCATTGTAATTTTCGGACGCAAATTTATTGATTTCATGCACGCATGGCAGCATGAAGGACAGCCTATCAGAGAATGCGGTCCTCAATCACATTTGGCAACCAAAAAAGGAACACCTACAATGGGCGGATTGCTTATTTTGGCTTCTATTATCATTTCAACTTTATGTTTTGCCAATTTAACAATGGGTGCCACATGGATTTGTTTAGGCGTGCTGGTTATATTCGGGGCGGCCGGATTTTCAGATGACTATATCAAAGTAAAAAAGCACACTCCCGATGCCATGACAGCAAAAGTAAAACTGATTATCCAATTTGCAGTGGCTTTCGGAATTGCTTTGTTTACCGTAAGCCAATATGAAGAGCCGCTCAAATATGGAATTGTTATTCCTTATTTTAATATTCCGCTCAATTTGTGGTATTTTTATATTCCTTTTGCAATGATAGTCATTGCCGGCGCTTCAAATGCCGTAAATCTCAGCGATGGACTTGATGGATTGGCTGCAGGATTATTGGTTCCCTCATTTTTGGTTTTAGGAATTATTACCTTCTTGCTTGGTTTCGGCTATTACAGCTTTTTGCCTTTTCCAAGTTTAAGCATTATTTGCGCGGCCGCTATCGGAGCTTGTGTCGGTTTTCTTTGGTTTAATTGTTCTCCGGCCAAAATTTTTATGGGTGATACCGGCTCTTTGGCCTTGGGAGCATTATTGGGAACCATGGCCGTTTTATCAAAACAGGAACTGCTTTTGGCGGTTTTCGGTTTTGTCTTTGTCATTGAGGCGCTGTCCGTAATGATTCAGGTTTTCTGGTATAAACGCACTAAGAAAAGAGTTTTTTTAATGGCTCCGATTCATCACCATTTTGAGCAGCTAGGCTGGAAAGAAACCACTGTGGTTATGCGTTTTTGGATTGTAGGATGGATTGCAGCTGTTTTAGGGTTGATTTCTTTACTTTAGGATAAATAACAAATGCTTTCAACACATGGCAACCGCAGCCGCCTTGCAAATTGGTGGTGGACTATAGACAAACCTCTTTTAATCAGTATCTGCGCATTGATGCTGATTGGAATTTTTTTGACTTTTTCGGCAAGTCCGGCCGTTGCCACTCGCATAGGATACGGGAGCTATCATTTTATCAAACGTCATTTATTTTTTGCACCGATAGCATTTATGGTTATGATTTTCCTTTCTATGCAAAAACTGAAAATTATACGCCGATTATCGCTTTTGGGATATTTGTCCGCCATTGTTTTGGTAATAATTACTTTTTTTGTCGGAGAAGCCAATAAAGGGGCATCACGTTGGTTAACCATGTGCGGATTTTCGTTGCAACCTTCCGAATTTGTCAAACCTTTTTTCATTGTCACTGCTGCCTGGTTATTTGCCGGACAGCGCCAGCACAAAGAATTTCCGGGAAATTTATTATCAATTTTTTTATTCATCATCACAGCAGCTCTCATCGTCTGTCAGCCTGATGTCGGTATGACTTTTGTCATTACCGCGGTATGGGGATTTCAATTTTATTTGAGCGGTTTACCAATGGTCCTTGTTTTTGCATTGTTTTGCTGCGGAATTTTCGGACTGATTGCCGCCTATTTTTTTCTGCCGCATTTTCAAATACGCCTTCATCAATTTTTTGCTTCCGGTGGAGAGCTCAGTTTTCAGGTAAAAAAATCTCTTGAAGCTTTTCAAAGCGGAAACTTGTTCGGACGCGGCCCCGGTGAAGGTATTGTCCGCTCATATATCCCCGACGCGCATACAGATTTTATTTATGCTGTTGCCGGTGAAGAATATGGCGTCTTTTTATGTTTGACGATTGTTGCGCTTTATGCCACAATCGTTATCAGGTCGTTATTGATTTCCTGTAAAGACAACAACTTATTTATTATTTTATCTGCATCGGGTTTAGCCATGTCTTTCGGATTACAGTCTATTGTAAATATGGCTTCTACTCTGCACCTCATTCCTACAAAAGGAATGACGCTGCCTTTTATTTCATACGGCGGTTCGTCAATTATAGCCACAGCCATCGGCATGGGAATGCTTTTGGCTATTACCCGTAAAAACATTCACGCGGAGGACAAAGATGAAATGTGATTCTAAAACAAAATTGGTAATTCTTACCGCAGGAGGAACGGGAGGTCATGTCTATCCTGCCGACGCGTTAGCACAAGAATTGTCGGCTCGAGGCTATCGTTTGATGTTGGTTACGGACACTCGGGGCCTTAATAACTATCATGGAAAATTGGGCGAAATTGAAAACCGCGCTGTCTTAAGCGGTGCTTTGGTCGGAAAAAGCAAATGGTTCAAAATAAAGAGTTTATTTAAGGTTGCCTGCGGAATTTTGCAATCTATGTATATCATTGCCCGCAACCGTCCCAGTTGTGTTGTCGGTTTTGGCGGATATGCTTCCTTTCCGTGTTCAATAGCAGCTATATTGTTAGGAACTGATTTGGTTATTCATGAACAAAATTCGGTAATGAGCAGAACAAACCGTTTTTTGGCAAAATATGCCACAATGGTTGCCACAAGTTTTCCAAAAACAAAATACGCTCCTCAAGGAAAACGCTCCGTATTGACGGGAATGCCCGTACGCGGCAGCATCAGCGATCTTTTTACGATTTCCTACCGTCCTTCTTGGGAAGATCAGCCCTTTAATTTATTGGTTTTGGGCGGCTCACAAGGAGCAAAAATTTTCGGTGAAGTTATTCCTGAAGCAATAAAACAACTACCGGAAAAACTGCAAAAAAGAATTAATCTAATTCAGCAATGCCGTGCAGATGACATCGAAAGCTTAAAAGAAAAATACGCAAATTTAAAATGTCAGACAGAAATTTCACACTTTTTCAATAATATGCCGGAATTATATTCGACCTGCCATCTGATTATTTCCAGAGCCGGCGCTTCATCGGTCAGCGAAATTGCAGCAGCAGGAATTCCATCAATTTTAATTCCCTTACCGACAGCCGCTGATGACCATCAAACGTCAAATGCCGCTGAATTTAAAACAAAACAAGGCGGAATTGTCATTGCGCAAAAAGATTTAACCGCCCAATCTTTGGCAAAAAAACTAACCGATTTGATTGAAAACCCAGAAAAATTGGCTGAATTATCAGAAAACACAAAAAAATTTGCCGTTACCGATGCCGACAAACGTTTGGCTGATTTAGTCGAAAAATGCCTGAAATGAGGTAAATATGTTTAAATTTAATTTTTTCAAAAAAGATCCTTTGCTCAATATGTTGCCTAAAGTTCGGGGAAAATATTTAACGGACGTAGCTATGAGCAAACATACATGGTTGGGAGTCGGCGGACCGGCTGAAGTTATGTATATACCGCAAGACACTGAAGATTTAAGTTTTTTCATACGCAACCGCCCGTTAAACATTCCTCTTTTCTTAATTGGCGGAGGCTCTAATCTTCTGGTTAGAGACGGAGGAATTCCCGGAGTCGTTATCAAACTTGATAATCCTAACTTCAAAAAAATAACCGTCAACGGCGATGAAATCACTTGCGGCGCAGGATTCCGCAATATGGATTTAAAAAAATGTTTATTAGCCAACCGCCTCGGAGGACTTGAATTTTTGTGTTCCATCCCCGGAGTTATCGGCGGTGCGGTTAAAGGAAATGCCGGTTGCTTTGGAAAAGAAATGAAAGATGTTATCAAATCGGCAAAAATTATGAACGGTGCCGGAGAAGTTAAAAACATCAGTGTGCACGATTTGGAACTTGATTATCGCAGCAGCTATTTTCCCGATGATTGGATTATTTTATCCGTTACCCTTCAAGCCGAACCCGACACAAAAGAAAATATTGAAGAAACTCTCTCCAAACAAAAAAATTATCGCCGAGAACATCAACCGTACAATCAAAAAACAGCCGGTTCGACATTTAAGAATCCGCAAGGTCTGCGCGCATGGGAACTCATTAAAAAATCAGATTGCGACACACTTTCCGTCGGAGGAGCAAAAGTGTCCGAAAAGCACTGCAACTTTTTAATCAATACAGGAACAGCAACAGCTAAAGATATTGAAACTTTAGGCGAAACCATAATTTCACAAGTGCGCAAAAAAACATATATCACACTGGAATGGGAAATAAAAAAAGTCGGCGTTGAAAAATAAATGTGGTTCAAAAAGAAAGAAATAACGCCAATAATTCCGGCTCCTGAAACAGATGAAAAACGGCGGATATTTTTGCCGAAACTTTGGCCGTACCGCCTAATCGGAAATTTATTGCTGTTGACCGTAACCGGAGCGACAGCTTTAGGAATACATATTATAAAAACCAATTTTGTAGGGCAAAAACTCACATCAATTTCCGGATATTTTTATGATCTGACTTCCAAACTAGGATTTACGGTTGATGATGTTTTAGTTTACGGACGCATAAAAACCCCGATGGAAGAAATTAACAATGTCGTTAATTTGCACTACGGCGACAACATTTTCGGTCCCGATGTACATCAATTGCAAGCTGATCTCGAACAACTTCCATGGGTAAAATCAGTTACCATCAAGCGCAGCTATATGCCGAACATTATAAAAATAACCCTAAAAGAACGGCAGGTTAAAGCTATTTGGCAATCAAATAACAATTTTTATCCGGTTGACACCGAAGGAAACGTTATTAACACAACCCGTCTTCCTCATATTCCCCTATTGTTGATTGTCGGAAACGGAGCTCCGCAGCACTTAAACGAACTGCTTGAAATTATCCAGTCAGCTCCCGAACTTTACAACCGTATTAAAGCGGCAAGTTTTGTATCAGAAAGGCGTTGGAATATTTTTCTCGATGATATAGAAAACGGAATCACCATAAAATTACCGGCTGAAAATGCAGCAGCTGCATGGAAAAAATTAATAAAATTAAACAAAACACGCGGACTTCTTAAACGTAAATTAACCATCATTGATTTAAGATTTGATAATAAAGTTTTGATAACCTTGCGTAAACTGTCATCTGAAGAGCGTTTGGAACTGCATCAAAAACAAGAACACGGAATATAGCAAAAAAGAAAGGCCGATAAATGAATTCTTTTAATCGACAGACTTTAATTGCTGCTTTGGATATTGGATCGTCCAAAGTATGTTGTGTTATTGCACGTGTAAGCCGCGATCAAAAAATAAATATTGCCGGATATGGCTATAATGCGTCAAAAGGCATAAAAAACGGTATGATTACCGATATAAAGCAAGCCACATTTTCTATTTGTGACGCAGTTGAAGCTGCCGAACAAATGGCAAATGAACGAGTCGAACGCGTTATTGTTAATATTTCCGGTGACAAAATTAAAAGCAGTATAAAACGCGCTGCCATTGGATTAAACAAATCCAAACCGATTACTGAAGCTGAAATAACCAAAGTTATCAACAAAGGAATCACTCGTATAAATGTAGAAAACAACGAGTTGATTCACTGTCTTCCCACAGGATATCGTCTTGATTTTGGCGAAGAAACCACAGACCCGCGCAATTTGTTCGGCGAAAATCTATCTGTCGATGTTCTTTTAGGAATGGTTCCGGAAATTATGTTTCGCAACACCAAAACGGTTTTAGATAATTCTAATCTCGAAATTGTCGGTAAAGTTTTATCCCCCTACGCCTCAGGATTGGCCTGCTTGGTTGATGATGAAAAAGAACTCGGCGCAACCGTAATTGACATAGGCGGCGGCACTACGAGCATCGCCAGTTTTCAACACGGGCACCCTGTGTATTTCAGCTCCATAGGCGTCGGAGGCAATAATGTTACCAATGATATCGCATGGGGACTGACCACATCTTTTACTCACGCCGAACGTTTAAAAAATCTGCATGGCTGCGCATTTTTAACTTCACAAGATAAAAATGAAACCATCAACGTATATCCTGTCGGCGAAGAGGATGACAGTTTGATTAAACAAGTTCCGAAATCTGATTTAATCAAAATCATCGTTCCGCGTATTGAAGAAACATTTGAATTGGTAAATGCCAAATTAACAGAAGAAGGCTTGAAAGACATCAACTCGCACCGCATTGTTTTAACCGGCGGCGGCAGCCAGCTTTCAGGTATAAGGGAAGTCGCCTCTATGATTTTAGACAAACAAGTCAGATTGGGACGCCCTCGCAATATTGGAAATATTTTGGATATTTCAAATTATCCGATTTTGCAGTCCCCGTCTTTTTCGACCGTAATTGGTCTTATATTATACGTGTTCAACTGCAAAGAACATAAACCAAACAAAATTATTTCTAAACCGCTGAACACAGAAGGCGGACGTTTTAACCGAATTATGAACTGGTTAAAGCAAAATTTTTAATTTTGGTAACCAAACCTTAATCACTTTTACATACTATTGCACATAATAAAATGTCACCATTGAAGTTGGGAGTAAACTTATGCCTGTTACACTTGCCGTTCCAGAAACAAATATGATAACCTTAAAACCGCGTATTTCAGTCATCGGCGTTGGCGGTGGCGGCGGAAATGCCGTCAATAATATGATTGCCAAAAAACTTGAAGGCGTTGACTTTATTGTAGCCAATACCGATGCTCAGGCTTTGGCAAATTCCAGTTGTGAAAGAAAAATTCAACTCGGTGTTGAAACAACTCACGGATTAGGCGCCGGCGCTTGTCCTGAAATCGGAAGGCACACCTTCGAACTCAACGAAATACTTTTTGTCTTTAATCTCCTCAA
>UQMA01000032.1 GCA_900542055.1 uncultured Azospirillum sp.
GGATTATTTCCGGTAATGGAACAATTTATTTCACGCTTAAAATCAAAAAATTATCAAAACCGTAAAGTGGCCTTTATTGAAAATGGTTCTTGGGCTCCCTTATCGGCAAAACTAATGAAAACAGAGATGGAAAAGCTTAAAAATATTACCATTATAGAACCTGTTTTGACCATAAAATCTTCATTTAAGACCGAAAATCAGGAAACGCTGAAAGAATTAGCAAGAAACTTATGCGAATAATATCAATACCATACTTACAAATAAGCAGTATTGCTTAAACTTTAAAAAGCGGAAAAATAATTTTCCGCTTTTATTTTTTAGTAAGGCAAGAATATTTAAATTATATTCAAACAAAATAAATCAACACTCAAATATAATTACGAAACAAAAAAAGCAGGCTTTTCAGCCTGCTCTTTTTTTATTTTTATCGAAAAATTATTCGACAATCTTAAACTCTGACATATGCTCCAAGAGTTCACGTTTTTCTTTAACGTTTTCCTGAGCTTTATTCAGCAAGGTTTCATAACGTTCCGGATTCATTTTGTTAACAATCTGGAAACGTGTTTCATTTGCCATATATTCAGACAAAGGTTTGCTTGGTGCTTTAGAATCAAGCATCAACGGAGCTTTGCCGGCGACAATATTATCCGGATTGTAACGATACAACGGCCAGCTGCCGCTTTCTACGGCTGCTTTTTGGTGATCCAAACCATCATTAAGGTTGAAACCTTGAGCAATACAGTGGCAGTAAGCAATAATCAAAGACGGACCATCAAAAGCTTCTGCTTCGTTCATTGCTTTAATCAGCTGCATATCGTTAGCACCGGCAGAAACCTGCGCAACATAAACATTGCCGTAAGACATAGCAATCATACCCAAATCTTTCTTAGGCAAAGCCTTACCTGCGGTTGCAAATTTAGCGCTTGCGCCCATAGGAGTAGCTTTTGACTGCTGTCCGCCTGTGTTCGAATATACACCGGTATCCATAACCAAAATATTGATATTTTTACCGGAAGCAATTGCATGATCCAAACCGCCGAAACCAATATCATAAGCCCAACCGTCGCCGCCGAGAATCCACAAAGATTTCTTAATCAGGTAGTCGGCAAGCTTATCAAGATGTTTAGCTTCTTCGGTGTCAATTTTAGCCAAAGCTGAACGCAATTCTTTAACATTGTCGCGTTGAGCATCAATTTCGGCATCTGTTGACTGAGGATTGCTCAAAATCTTGTCGGCAACAGAACCAACCTTATCTTTCAAGCCTTCCAACAAAGATTTTGCAAAAGCTGTTTGCTGATCAATAGAGAATCTCATACCCAAACCAAATTCAGCATTGTCTTCAAATAAAGAGTTTGCCCAAGCCGGACCATGACCCTTTTCATCTTTTGCATACGGAGTTGTCGGCAAGTTGCCTGAATAAATTGAAGAACAACCTGTTGCATTGGCAACAACCATTCTGTCACCGAACAATTGAGTCAGCAATTTAACATAAGGAGTTTCACCGCAACCTGCGCAAGCGCCGGAAAATTCAAATAAAGGCTGAATCATCTGAGTTGTTTTAGGCATATTCTTGGCAACTTCAGTTCTCTTAACATAAGGCAGAGTTTCAAAGAATTTCCAATTTGCAACTTCAGCTTCGAGATGATTTTCGATATGATCCATATTAATAGCTTTTTTAGCGGCATCTTCTTTGTTTTTAGCCGGACAAGCAGAAGTACAAATACCGCAGCCTGTGCAGTCTTGAGCAGAAATCTGCAAAATAAATTTCTTGCCTGCAAATTCTTTGCCTTTATAATCAGCTGTTTTCAAAGTAGCCGGAGCATTTTTGAGCTGTTCATCATCGGCAACTTTCATACGGATAACACCATGCGGACAAACCAAAGAGCATTTACCGCACTGAATGCAGACAGAAGGATCCCAAACCGGAATTTCTGTTGCAATGCAACGTTTTTCATATTGAGTTGTACCTGTCGGCCATGTGCCGTCAACAACTTCTTCAAAAGCAGAAACCGGCAACTGATCACCGCGATCAGCAATCAACTCAGCTGTCAGTTTTTTGACAAATTCAGGCGCATCAGCAGGAACAGGAGCCTGACGACCGAATGTAGAAGTTACATGATCAGGATATTTAACTTCATGCAAGTGAGCCAAAGAAGCGTCAACTGCTTGGAAGTTTTTCTGAACAATAGCATCGCCCTTTTTGCTGTAAGTTTTTTTAATTGCATTCTTAATTTGAGCAATAGCTTCATCTTTCGGCAAAATATTTGAAATTGCGAAGAAGCATGTTTGCATAACAGTGTTAATGCGCTGTCCCATACCTGTTTCACGGGCAACTTCAACCGCATTAATTGTATAGAATTTCAATTTTTTAGAAATAATCTGTTCCTGAACTTCTTTCGGCAGATGTTCCCAAACTTCTTCGGCTTTGTAAGGAGCATTCAACAAGAATGTTGCACCTTCTTTGGCAATTTTCAGAATATCTACTTTGTTCATGAACGGGAATTGGTGGCAGGCAACAAAATCAGCCTTGCTGATTAAATAAGCCGACTTAATCGGATTATCAGAGAAACGCAAGTGAGAAGTTGTCATCGAACCGGATTTGCGGCTGTCATATACAAAATAGCCCTGTCCATATTTTCCGGCATCTTCAGCAATAATTTTAATAGAGTTTTTATTAGCACCTACGGTACCGTCAGCGCCCAAACCGAAGAATACGGCACGAACAACATCTTTTGGTTCAGTGTCAATACTGTCGTCAAACGGCAAAGAAGTTTTGTTGACATCATCATTGATACCAACAGAAAAACCGTTAATCGGAGCAGCGGCAAAGCCATTGTCGAAAACAGCTTTAACCATTCCGGGGGTAAATTCTTTTGAAGACAAGCCATAGCGTCCACCGTAAATTTTCGGCAAAGAAGTCAATTTGCCGTTAGCAAATGCCTGTGACAAAGTAGCAACAACGTCCAAATAAAGAGGTTCACCAGTTGAACCGGATTCTTTTGTACGATCCAAAACAGAAACAACTTTAACAGTCTTTGGCAAAGCTTTTAAGAACGATTCTTCTGGGAAAGGACGATAGAGATGAACTTTCATAACACCTAATTTAGCGCCTTGAGCATTCAGATAAGCAATGGTTTCTTCAACCGTTTCAGCGCCGGAACCCATAATAACGATAACCTGTTCAGCATCTTCAGCACCGACATAGTCAACAACGTGATATTGACGACCTGAAATTTTGGCAAATTTGTTCATTTCTTCCTGAACAATGCCTTCAACTTTTTTATAATAAGGATTAGAAGCTTCACGTCCCTGGAAGAAAACATCAGGATTCTGAGCTGTACCGCGGATAACCGGAGCCTCAGGGCGCAGAGCGTGTTTGGCGTTGAAAGTATAGTCAACACCTTCAAGCATAGCTTTCAAATCATCGTCAGAAAGCAATTTGATTTTTTTTATTTCGTGAGAAGTGCGGAAACCGTCAAAAAAATGCATAAACGGAACGCGTGAGCGCAATGTTGAAGTCTGAGCAATAGCAGCAAAGTCGTGAGCTTCCTGCACCGAATTTGAGCAAAGCATTGCAAAACCGGTTTGACGGCAGCTCATAACATCGGTATGATCGCCGAAAATAGACAATGCGTGATAAGCCAAAGAACGAGCCGCAACATGCATAACAAACGGTGAAAGTTCACCGGCGATTTTATACATATTCGGAATCATCAACAACAAACCTTGCGAAGCAGTGAAAGTTGTTGTCAAAGCACCGGCTTGCAAAGAACCGTGGCAAGCACCGGCGGCACCTGCTTCTGACTGCATTTCCTGAACTTCCGGAATCATGCCCCAAATATTTTTCTGTTTGGCGGCAGACCAAGCGTCAGCCCATTCCCCCATCGGAGAAGACGGAGTAATCGGGTAAATAACGCAGACTTCATTCATACGATGGGCAACGGAAGCGGCTGCTTCGTTACCATCCATCATTTTCATTTTCACTTCTGACATTTTATATCCTTATAAATTTGTTAGTATAAGTATTTAGAAAAAAATTTTCTGTCCGCTGTATACCACGCTATGATTCAAAAATCCACCAAAAAATAATGTTTTTGAGCAAGATAATTAACCATATTTTTGCAAAATGTCTTTATAAGAAACAATAAAAAAACAATTGGGAGATATTTATGTTAAAAAAATTTTTAGCAATCGGGACCTTGCTCGCTCTGGCAGCTTGCACAACCGTTTCAGATGAAGGAAAAACACCGCGCACGGAAGTCGGACGCCTAAACGGCTGCATGCTGGACGGGGCGTATGATTTGAAAGCCGCCGGAAAATTGGCGGGACAAAACAAATGGACCGTTGCCCGCAATATTTTGAGTTCCTGCGAACGAAAACTTAATCTCTCTCCTGCTGAAATCAACGAAACACAGAGCTTAAACATTATCGTCAGCGTAATCGACACACTAAAATAGGCATTAAAATGGCGGAATATACAAACGACTATTTGCTTGATAAACAAATAAAAATTTTTCAACCGACAAACGGTTACCGCGCTTCAAGCGATGCGGTGCTTTTGTCTTCGGTTGTCGGCAATGTCCGCCAAAATGAAAAAATACTTGATTTAGGCTCAGGAACAGGAGCTGTTTCATTATGTCTGGCTCACCGTTTTCCGTCTGCCGAAATAACGGGATTTGAAATTCAGCCGTTTCTGGTTGAACTTTCAAACCTAAGCGCTGCCGCCAATAATTTTGACAATCTCCGCTTTATCAATCGAGATTTACGAATTGCCAGCCATGAAGGACACGGACAATTTCATCATGTTGTCAGCAATCCGCCCTATGCCGCCGAAGATATGCCCTCTCCGAACAAAAGCAAAGCCTGCGCCCACAATTTTCAAAACTTCAGCCTTGCGGAATGGTTGGAACAAGCTTTAAAATTCTTACGTCCTCAAGGATACTTATATCTTGTCAACAGAGCTGAAGCCATTGACGAAATTTTATTCAAACTCCACGGCATTACTGGTGATATCTGTATAATTCCGCTTTATTCAAAGCATGGACAGAATGCCAAAAGGGTTTTAATCCGCGCCCGCAAAAGCAGCCATGGCAAAACGCGGATTTTTGCCGGATTGACAATTCATCAGGATAACGGCGCCTATACGCCCGCCGCTCAAAAAATTCTGCGTAACGGTTGCTGTATATTTGATCAATTATAGTTAAAAAAGAGCAGATTATTTTCCCCTTGCGCCTGAGCCCTTTGTAACGCCACAATTGCCTCTTCGACCAAAGTTTTGGCTTTTGTTTCCTGCCCGTCATACAAACTCACTCCCATACTGGTCATAACTTTTTCGCCGTTTTTCAAAGGCTGTCGGAAAATCGTGCGGATTTTGCTGAGTTCGACATCAATATCTTCCTGTCCGCTCAGTCCTGCTATCATCACCCAAAAGCTATATCTGATACCGCGCGCTATCGTATAATTGGCTGGTAAATACATTTTCATTCTTACTGTCATTTCACGCAAAACGCTTTCAGGTTCAGCCAACAAATTGAAATTATCGATATTTATACCCAAAACAGCTATTTTATTGCGTTTTAACCTTATATCTTTATAATTTTCATAATTTATTGTGGTTTGCAGCCTGTCTTCAAACAAATAATAGCTTGGAAGCCCTGTTTGAGCGTCAAACATGCAAGCCGTCACATGATAGTCGGGGTCTCGTAATTCGTTTGTAATACCGCGTCTTACGGAACCATACTTAAATTCTTCTTCCAATTCGACCTCCCTTTCTATATTCGAAATATGGTGTTTTTTCTTCAAAAAACAAGCTGCCGGTCGCATATTTACTGCATAACGCTGTTACGGATTTTTCGAATGGAATTTAACTCGATTTGACGTACCCGCTCTTTTGAAATGGCATAATATTTGCTCAAATCGTCCAATGTAATCGACTTTTCGCACAAACGCCTTTTAAATAAAATATCTTTTTCACGCGTATTAAGGCAGGCAAACGCCTTTGTAAACAATTTTCGCCGTTGCTGTAAAATTTCGTTGCGGCTGATAAGTTCTTCCTGATTAGGTTTGCCATCCGCAATAAAATCCAAAAGTTCGCTGCCGTTTTCGGAAGAACTGTCAACCACGGCATTAAGCGAACCATCATGTGTTTTCAAGCGCATATTCATTTCCGTAACATCCTGCACGCTGACATTCAGCAAATCGGCAATATTTTTCAACACATCATGCGACATCTCTCGGTCATCGGTCAAATTAAGACGATTTTTCATTTTGCGCAAATTAAAAAACAGCTTTTTCTGAGCAGCGGTTGTCCCGATTTTAACCAGCGACCACGAATTGAGCACATATTTTTGAACAGAAGCTTTAATCCACCATAAAGCATAAGTTGAAAAACGATATCCTTTTTCGGGATCAAACTTATCAACGGCATACAGCAAACCTATATTTCCTTCAGAAATCATTTCTGACAAAGGCAAACCGTACCCCTTGAATTTTGAAACGACTTTTACCACCAAACGCAAATGAGAGGTAATTAAAATATAAGAAATTTTAGCATTGCGGGTTTGAACATATTCGCTTGCCAAACGATATTCTTCATGCGGTTCCAAAATCGGAAAACGCCTGATATTTTGCAAATATCTGGTCAAATTGACTTCTGGTGAAAATTCTTCTGCTGAAAAACTTATTTCATTATTCATAAAAATATACTCCTGTTGATATTGAACATAAAAAGTCAACAGGAAAAGGTATAAAATATTTTCAGACTATCGGGTAGACGGTATTTTTAGTTCACAGTGTTCCAAAATTTCGATCAGGTCCTGAGGAAACGGCGCTTCAAATTGCAGCCAACTGCCGTTAATCGGATGCTTGAATCCCAAAGAAGCAGCATGAAGAGCCTGCCGCGGAAAAGAATTTATAAAACTTTTGATTTCCGCAGGCAGTCCTTTAATCGATGTTTTTCCAGATTTTTCATAAACCTTGTCGCCAACCAAATTGCAGCCTATTGAAGACATGTGCACTCTTATTTGATGGGTTCTTCCAGTTTCAAGATTGCATTTTACCAAACTTACTGCTCCGTTGCAGGTACACAAAGTTTGATAATGTGTAACTGCGTGTTTTCCTCCCGCCGAAACCAAAGCCATCTTCTTGCGGTCAAATCTGCTGCGGGCAATATTTCCTTCAATCGTACCGTTTTGCGGATTAGGCAAACCGTAAACAACCGCGTAATAGGTTCGTTCAATACTGTGTTCAAAAAACTGTTCTGCCAATCCGCGGTGAGCCGCATCGTTTTTCGCCACCACCAGCAAACCGCTGGTATCTTTGTCTATTCTGTGCACAATCCCCGGACGTTTTACCCCGCCCACTCCTGAGAGATTGTCGCGGCAATGATAGAGCAAAGCATTAACCAAAGTCTTGTCCGGCGCACCGGGAGCCGGATGCACAGTCATTCCCGCCGGTTTGTTTACGACAATCAGATCATTATCTTCATACACAATGTCCAACGGAATATTTTGCGGCTGCGGATCAGCTGCCGTTGCTTCGGGAACATTAACGCAAAAACTGTCTCCGACCCTGACTTTGAAATCATTTTCGGTAATAACCGTATCATCAAGAATAACATTTCCCGACAAAATAAGCCTTTGCAGCATCGAACGCGAAAAATCGGGCAACGTTTCAGTTAAAAATTTATCAAGCCGCAAACCAGCCTGCTCAGGTGCAGCGGGGGCTGAAAAATATAGATTATTATCGTCAATCTTCATACAAAATTCATATTTTATAAATAAAGTTACAATTATTATAAGCATAAATACGATTTTTTCAAAAAGCAAGGATAATAAAAGCTATGAACCAGTTAAAAATAATAAAAGCCATAGTCTTTACCTTTACTTTTCTGTTGATTTTTGGTACTCTTGTATTGTTAGGTAAATTGTATCAAAAAGCAAACGGAAACGAACAAAACGCGCAAAGCACTGAAAACAGCCTCGGGCTTTCCGCCGGTTTCAGCATCCGCCAGATTGCCGCCGACAACAGCTTGCTTTACATCTGGGCTTCCGATAGTCAAACGAAAGACCACATAATTATTTATAACCCCGACAAAAGCCGGATTATATCCGACATAACCCTGAATTGAGGTAAATATGAGCGATAGTGATGACATTATTAATAAATTGACCAGTGACGTCCCTGAAGACAGGGATTTCGATTTTTCAAAAAATTCGTCCGAAGATGATTTTAACACTCTGCTTGACAACTTTATTCAGTCGGAATTGGCAAACATCGAAGAAGAAAAAGAAAATACCCGCGTTATGCTGGAAGAACCCGAACCGGATCCCATAAGCCCCAGCACCAGCGATGAAGAAGTTGCCGACTCTCTTGATATTTCGGAACAAAAACTTTACACAGCTTATCGCAATTATGTGGAAGCAATTGAATATATAGCCGCCGACCACAATATAAAAATGCCTGTTTTCCATATTAAAGCGCAAGTTTTATACCCTCGTTACACTCCAGGATTGGGAAATCTGATTACCATTGATGTGCTGCAGGGGTGGGATGTGATGTTTGAGGCTTTTCCTGATGAAATCATAAAAATACAGCCTCATGCTTCAGATGAAGAACTTCTTGATTTTGCTGAGCAAAATGAAGACGAAAATTTGCAGATGGCTATCGTTTCGTATGTCGAAATTTTGTTTGAAATAGAAGGTTGTGAAATCACTTATGAAAAACGCCTGCTGGAATTTGAGCATAAAAAAATCGAACAGGAAATTATTGATGAGCACCGCCGCCGCGCCGAACGCGCCCGCAAATATATTGCGGCCATCGAAAAGAAACAATTTCCTGTTAATGCCGAACGTTTGGTTAACAACTACTTCAAAGTTGCCAGCAAAGACCCTTCCGGTTCTTTTGAAGCCCTGACTAATAATCCGGCTATTTTTGCTCCGATAGAAATTGACAAAATAAAACCCCGTTTTTTCGGAATGATAAAACCATCGCCCCGCTCAGGTATGATGATTAACCGAAAATTAGGTGAATTTCTCAAAAAACTAAAAATATGATTTTCGCTATTTTCATAAAAATATAGACAAAATATTCAAACAATGTTATAATAAATTAATTTTATAAGAAAATGCCAATTAGAGGATGAAAACCATGTCACAAAACGATCAAAGCACGACCTCGACCACTTCGGCGCAAACTGCGGCACAAACACGCGAAACTCCTAGAGAAACGACAAGCGCCGCAACAACTGCTGCAACAGCAACGGCAAATACTGCCGCTGAATCGTCACGCGTGGAGTTTAATACTCTAAACACCAATACCGGCAGCAATATCGACACTTCGGAACATAGCGATAAATTGAGAGATGAACAACAAGCCGCTGCCGACAATGCTCAAACAAACACAGGGGCAGAAATACAAAGAGAAGAACCTAAACCTCAAAAGCGTGCTTTATCGGTTGAGGAACTGCAGGAAAAACGCCGCAGAGGGCTGTTAAGTGTTGATGAGCAAAAACAGCTTGATGAAGCTGAAAAAAATGCGGAAGGCAAAACTGGCAAGGTTACACAAAGAGAAGATGAAGATAAAGAGCCTAAAGATCCCGATAAGCAAAGTTTTAAAGAAGGTGATGTTATCGACTATATGTATAACCACTGGGTTATTGACGGTGTAATGTGGTGCGACCAAAAAGCCCGTAAATACATCGCTTACGGATACGATAGAGTAAGAGCCGCCACATTAGCAAAAAAGGCACAAAAACAAGAAGATTACAAAAAAACGAAAGAGTCTTCATCTTACAAATCTTTTGAAAAAATTTCTGAAATTCGGGATAAAAAAGAAAAAGAAATTTTAAAAGATTACAAAGAAACTGATAAAAAAATTAAAAACATCAGTAAAGCCATCGGTAACGGGACTTTGTTTGACGAAGAAAACAAAGAACTGCTTAACGGCTATAAAGCTATGATAAACGCTGACAACAGCGAAGAAGGAGCCGCTAAATTAGAAGAAGTTAGACAGGCTTGCGAAGCTTATAAAAACGCTCCGGAAGACGAAAAAGGCTCTGCAGAAAAAGAAACTAAAAAAATGGCGGCAGATTTTGCCCGCGATGCCGAAATAAATGCAAGATTTGATTACTCAGCTCAATTAATGGCCAATAGTCAAACCGCAGCCACAATGGTTGAAAGCATTAGAGAAGATAAAAATGCTTTTGCTAAAGACGGCATTGAACAAGCTTATGAACAAACTCTGAACAATAAAACTGCCGATGCTATTGTTGCTTTTTCTGAAGATCGTGACAATGCTTTAAGTTCTGCCAAAGATTTAGAAAAACAGAACGAAGCTTTTATGCGTTCCGGTGCTAATGGCGCCTATGCTGCTTCTATAGCTAAAAAAGATTGGGAACGTAAAGCTTTCGGAGATATTGAAAAAGCGGAAGATTTAGCAAACAAAGCTTTTAGCTTTTCAAGCGAAGAAATGGAAAAAGGCAATTTTGTTGAAAGAGAAAAAGAACCGAAAAATAATAAAAAATTAGAAGAACTCAATAAATTCATTGCCGGCAAAATGCCTGAAGAAGAACAGCAACAACAACAGCAGTCCGAACAAGAAGGCCATTCTGAAGAACAACGCCAGACTGAGCAGGAAGAAAAGCCTGAACAGCAACAGCAGTCCGAACAAGAAGGTCATTCTGAAGAACAACGTCAGACTGAACAGGAAGAAAAGCCGGAACAGCAACAGCAATCCGAACAAGAGAGCCGTTCTGAAGCACAACAGCAGCCAGAAAGAAACACCGGTCATCGTTTTGCAAGAGAAGGCGTAGAAGATTTAAAAAATTCACGTCAAAGCCAAGAGCATGCCCCTCATGCCGAACCCCATAAGCCTATTGCAAACGAAGTAAGAGGTGGAACTTTGGAAAATGCAGCAGAAAACGATAAAAAGAACGACAGAAAAAATGACGAAAAAAGAAAGAACTATGCAGATCGTAATGCCGAATTGGATAGCCGTGCTCAAGAACATGAAGAAAGAGGCAGAAATATGCAAGACAGAATGGCGAGAATGAAAAACAGGTATAACGCCCGCCATAACAAAAATTCCCACAGCCAAAGCAACGATAACTCAAATCAGCCGAAAAATATCGCAGAACTCAGGCAGAAAAAAGCAATACAAGATAGAATACAAAAGGGATACTAATGTTAAAGAAAATAAAAAAATCTTTCCGTTTTTGTTTTATCGGCACCGCTTGGTCATGCCTTTATTTTAGTATTGTATATGCTGTAATGAAGTTTTTTTGGAAGTTTAATATTTTCAAAAAAGAATATTGGCAGACCATCTCCCGTTTTTGGCAAGATGGCGGCGTTATTGATACAGCTCAGGAGTATTTGTTTATCATTGCTCTGATTTTAATTATTCCTTTGTGGATTTTAGGATGGCGTAAGGCTATGGAAGTTTCAATAGCAAAAATTGTGTTTTTCCCGATTTTTTGGTACAACAATTATCAGGAACGCAAATATTCTCAGGCTCCTAAAGCTATTACCCTGAAAAATATGGGAGGTAAAATCGGCAGACAAACTCCTCAACAGGCGTTGGAAGAAATGATTTCGAGTCGCATGCCTAAAGAAAAAGAGAAAAAAGATTTGAATTCAAGCAAAATACGTAGTAGTTTTGAAGAGAAAAACCGTAGTTTTCACGAAAAAGCAAGCGGCAGCAAATAGGAGATTTTTTTGAGACCCTTACTGATATTAACCCGAATTATCTTAGTTGGTTTGATATGGAGTGTTTTCTTTATGGAAAGCATAAGGGTTATTATGCTCCGCAACTGGCATTTTGATATTTTAAACCTCGATCACTGGCAAATTGCTTGGGATTTATGGTCAAATTCGTGGGTGATTTCCGAACCGAAAGAATGGGCTTTTGTTTTAATCATCATCTCGTTTATACCGCTGTGGTTCACTGGCTGGATTGCTTTAAGCATGATTTCATGGGGAAAGGTTGTATGGTTTATTCTAACTCTGCCATGGAGACTGTTCAAAAACTTCTTCTACAAACCGGTCAAAATCATCACAACGACTACCGGAGTTACGCCTATACGCCGCAAACGTTCTTATAAAGAAATCAGACCGAGGGCTGTGCGTAACACTCCGGCATATACCGATCAAATTTCGAGTATGCCTTCGGCTCCAATAACAATTCCTGCTGTAAATCCGATTGTTCCTATGCAGCAGGCGCTTTCTTCACCGGTTTCCGCATCGCCGGCTCCAAGCAAATTTGACCACGCATTGTTCAAATTTGACGATAATATTGATGATTTGGATTTTGATATTGACTCGTTTGATGTTTCTCCTGCATCCAAAACACAAGAAAGACCTCAACGCCGCGAACGCGATGATTATGACAACGATCGTCAAGACCGCTCTGCCCGCAGCCGTGACAGAAATAATGACAGAAACAGCGACCGTGACAGAGATCGTGATCGCAATCGTGACCGAGATAACAGAAATTACGACCGCCGCGAAGACAAAAACCCCGGCAGAGATACACGCTCGGCATCACGTGACTTTGATAGAAAAGAAACAACTGAACGCAGTGAGCGTCAAAACAGAGAAGACCGTCAGCCACGCGATTTTGAACGCCGCATTAAAGACGACTTTAATAAAGAACGCCCCATTCAGCGCCAGCCTAGCGGCTCTTGCGCCGACATAATTAAGCAAAAAGGATATGAAATTATTAACCGCATAACCATTAAAAATACGGTTATTGATTATATCGGTGTATCGGCAAACCGCATTTGTCTGTGTATGCTCGACCGCGAGCCCGGAGACTGGTTGGCTGATGAAGAACGTTTTAACGATGAAGAACCTTTATGGTTTTCAGAAAGTTCGCACAGAATTTCACCGGTACGCAAAATTGATATTGTAAGGCGTTTGATTGCGGATAGATTAGAAGCGGCCGATATGAACTTTAATATTGAGTCCTTTGTCATCGTTCAAATCGGCAACATCATAAATGCGGAAGATATGTTTGAAATATGGGATTCCTTAAATGTAAATGTAACCCGTATCGACCGCGGCACGCCAAAAGAAATTAAACTTTTTGCCCGCGCCCTGCCCGACGCGGATAAACCGATTGCCCCAGGGAAATTGGATAAACTGATTAATATTTTACGTAATATGTCTTAATTGCAAAGGATATAAAAAATGGGATTGAGAAAACGCGGAGAAGAATGGGAAGAATATGACCACGCAGTGCAATGGATGTCATTGACTGTTATTATCACTCTTTTGGTCACCATTATACTGGCCGCTATTTCTATGCCTTTAGGCTATCTTATCGGCAATGGTGTCTCTAAAGAAGCTATTGAAAATGTTGGAAAATTTATGGGAATGATTATCAACGATCCCTCCTATTTATTCAAACGCTACGGCAGTTGGTTTAATCAAATATCTATGCACCGCGGCGGTTTCAGCTTTGGTCTATGGCTGCCGATTCTGCCGCTTTTGTCTTTGCCAATTGGTTTGATTATCGGAGCTGTCAGCAATCCCTATCGTTTTCAGTCCAACATTCATGGTTCGGGACGGTTGGCTACCTTAAAAGACATTAAAGCCATGAAACTATTGGATGGTTTTTGTATGGTTATCGGCAAATACAAAGGCTATTATCTGAAATTGCCTGAAACCCTTTCAACATTGTGCTGCGCACCTCCTGGAACCGGTAAAACTGCCGGCGTGGTTATTCCGACAATTTTTAATTCAAAAGGTATGAGTTTGGTTATTAACGACCCGAAACCTGAATTGTGTTACAGCACTTCCGGCGCGCGCGCAAAAGAAGGCCCCGTATTCATTATTAACTGGGGTGCTGAAGACAAACCGGAAGAAGGTCTGTATTATCCAAGCTGGAATCCTTTGTCGCCAAGTGCTTTGCCTATTGCAGGCCCTGCGCGTGATATGTATGTTGACTCTATGTGCAACATTTTGGTTGAAGACCCTAAAGGCGGAGCTGACCCCCACTGGTCGCAAACCGGACGTGCGGCTTTGACCGGATTTATTCATTTTATTGCTTCAAAATGTGAAAAAGCCCGCGCAAACGACTATTTTCTCAGCCGTGTATATGAAGGCAAACTTGATGCTGAAGATAAACGCGTTTTGGAAGGATATTATGAAGAAATCAAAATGCATAACCCTGCCGCTGTGCGAGCTATCAGCGATTTGCGCAACAATAATTTAACTGTTGAAAATTATGTGGCAATCGGAACTTGGGATTTGCTGCCTGAAAAATGGGTTGGCCGCGAACCCTGTATTGCCATGATTATGGAATGGCTGACTGAAGCTCAAATTAAGCAAGGACAGGAAATCCGTCGCCGTATGGATGAAGGCGATCAAATGGCTGCCATGGCAGATCCTATGCGCGATTTGCTTGAAGCTGCTATTGATGAATCACGTAAATACGGTTATACTCAACGTGCTTATACCGAACTTTCAACACTGAGCAATATGCCGGATAAGGAACGCGGTTCTGTTATGTCGACAGCTTTTTCGGGAATCGGTGTGTTCAAAAACTCGGCCGTTGTTGCCCGTACAAGTTTTTCAGATTTGCAATTTAAGGATTTGCGCGGTATGAAAGACCCTATTACCGGCGAATGGAAACCGATTTCGGTTTATCTGTCCATTAACCAGGTAGATGCCCGCGCTTTGGGCGTTATTAATAGTATCTTCATTGAATTGATGTCTTCATACCTCATTTCAAACCCGCCGAATTATGTTAATGCGTCTGACGGCAAAATGGGGCCTTTCCCTGCAATGTTTGTACTCGACGAGTTTCCGCAAATGCCTAAGATGAAAGCGGTTATCGACGGACCTGCGGTAGGTCGTGGTCAAAAAGTATCTTATCTGCTGATTGGACAAGATTTGGGACAAATTTCCGGAAAATACGGAAAAGATGACCTTGAAACGGTTATTTCAACAACCGCATGCAAAGTTATTTTATCGCAAAACAACGAACAAACAGCTCAACGCTTCTCGAAAATGGTCGGCAACAAAACCGTACAGACTTCATCGTTTTCAAAACAGGAAGGCTTTGCAGCCAAGGGAGCAAACCCATTTGCAAAAAACACAACTTATTCATTGCAAGGAGTTTCCGTTATTACTGCGTCACAATTATTGAGCTTGCCGCAGCTTAAACAAGTTGTTTTGATGCAAAGTAATATCGATCACCCGATTATGGCGGATTCACCGCGTTGGTACCTTGATCCGAAAATGCGTTCATTGGCAAAACTTCCTCCAGCGCCAAACGTTCCGGAATGGATTGTCGCCCAACGTGAAGACGTTAATGATAATATGATGGAAAAGTTGGGTCTTGGTGATGACCAGCCTCAGGCTTCTTAAAAAAGTTCGTCCAACAATTCAAGAAGTCGATGGCATTTATTATCAGATAAAGAATAAAAAACCGATTGGGCAGAACGGCGGGTAGAAACAAT
>UQMA01000033.1 GCA_900542055.1 uncultured Azospirillum sp.
CCGTCCGTATACGGCTGACAAAAGTCGCCGCGAATTACGCTGCCTTCGGGCGCTTGGCGCCGTACTTGGAACGGGACTGCTTACGATCCTTGACGCCCTGGGTATCCAGAGAGCCGCGGACGATGTGATAACGCACACCCGGCAAGTCCTTCACACGGCCGCCGCGGATCAACACCACGGAGTGTTCCTGCAGGTTGTGGCCTTCGCCGCCGATGTAGGAAATGACTTCAAAGCCGTTGGTCAAACGAACGCGAGCCACTTTACGCAACGCAGAGTTAGGTTTTTTAGGGGTTGTAGTGTAAACCCTTGTGCAAACACCGCGTTTTTGTGGACAAGCTTTCAAGGCCGGGACCTTGTTTCTTTTCACTTTAGGTGTTCGTGATTTACGAATTAACTGACTAATTGTAGGCATCACAAATTTCCTTATATAAAATTAACAACATAAAAACCGCTATTTCAAGTGGTAACCCACTCAAAACACGGGAAAAACTCATATTTTTCAACATTCTTGAGCCGCAAACGACTCATACGAATTGAGCGCATACTAATGTTTTATGCGCTCCGAGTCAATAGTTTTTTCTTGTTTTTATAAGATTTTAGACGATTTTAAAACTCAACGTTCACACAAGCGGCATACAATCTTCTCAATCAGTTTTTTACGGCTTTCCTCGCCCTTTTCCAATTGAGCAGACAGCATTTCAATCTGACGTTTATCTTCTTCTCCGCAGCCGACAAACCTTTTTAAGCTGTTTATTCCATCTTCAAAATGTACACCTGACAAAATTGCGGCTCCTTTTCCAAACCGACGAAAAACTATTGCCGGCGGATTTTCAGACACATCGCCGTACGAAGCCAAGACCTCATGGTTTTCCATATTATGAATTTCGAATTTAGGCCCGCCGTGATAAAAGACCGAATGTTTTTCGCCATCCTCGTTCCAAACAACAGAGGTTACCGCCAAAGAAGACGGCGTGCGAGAATAAGGATTTATTTTTAAATCTTTCTTCAAAGTTCCTACGGCATCAGCCTCAACCAAATTCAATCCATAATCTTCAACAACCGCCAAATTTGGAACATCTTCCTCAAAACGACAGCAACTGCTTGCATAGTAAGCTCCGGCACAAATTCCAAAATATACACCGCCGTTTTTCACATAATCACGGATTTTTTCATTTCCCTGATACCCTAGTTTTGTTCGGTACGGAGTAGCCGCTCCCCCCGGCATAAAAAAAGCCAACACATTGCTGTTCAGGGCATTTCTTTTTAGAATTTCCGCCGCATCCGTCATTTCAACGGCAACATTTTGCCTATCGAAATTTTCTTTCAGCGTTCTGTACAAATTATTCACATCAGCGCAGCCGTAATCACGGTATATTAATATTTTTCTTTTCATTGGATATATATTATTTTATGTCGTATTTTTTCAGCAGTTCTTCATTTTCTTTTTGCATTTTTTCAAGTTCTTTTTTGAACTGCTCATAATCGGCATCAGAAGAAATATCATCGCCAAAATCCGCATTATTCACTTCCGAGACAGAAGGAACCGAACTAAAACGTTCTGCTATCAGCTCATTAAAATCATACTGAATTGCATCGGAAACTTTTTTTCCGTTTAAGAAAACACCGGTTTTATCAAAAACGACTTTGATTTTATCTATTGTTTGTCCCTGCGCTTTTGTCCGTTTTGAAAAATCAACATAATCTCTGAGCATTCCCAGCATACTTATTTTCATACAGGAATCCGGAATTTTATCCACAGCAGTTTTTCGTTCAGCTTCGCACTGTGCTTTATAGTCAGGAGCAATATTATCAAGGTTTACAAACGTTACATCCATATTACCGATAAGATAATTATCAGACATCTTTGCAGCAAGAAGCGATGTCATATCGGCATTTGAAAATTTGAGAACTATTTTGGCTTTAAGTTCGGCAACTTTCAAAATATCAGCAACCGCTAAAGCCATATCTTTGTTAAGTTTATCCAAATCTACATCATCCATAGACAAAATTTTTTCTTGAAACTCTTTATCTTCAAGTTTTTTATCATCAGGATTTTGCGCCAATTCGGCAATCTCATTAACATCGGCTATTTTTTGCGATAAAGCCTGAAGTTTTTGCAAATCGCTCAAACGAATATTGTTTACAAGGTATTTTACTTTTATTTTTTGCAGATTCAAATCAGCCGCTTGTTCTGCTTTTATATTATCAACCGTAATATCGGAACTCATTTTAAGTGTTTTATTTGTTTTGTCCTGTTCCGAACGAATTTCGCTATCCGTATTAAAAGAGATAGCATTGCCCAAAATTTCTAAACCGATGTTCTGCCCCTTGAACGAAGAAACAGAACTTTTGGCTGCAAATATATCGGAAAATAATTTTTGATAGTCATTGTCTTGCGGATTGTCAAAAACAGTGGAAGTTTTTCCTTTGACAGATGAAACCTTAGCCGTAAGCATCATATTCTTATAATTTATTCCATCCATACTCCACGAAAGATTGTAAACCAAATCATTTCCCGAAGGAGCTATATCAGACAGCAAATTAAATGAAGATACGCCTACTTTTTGCTCTTTTAATCCTGTCTGAGGATCTGTTTCGGTCAAAACCAAATTTTTTCCCTGTATATTGCGCGAAACAACAGATTTCAACTTTGGAACATAATACAGTTCTTCCTGATAAGACACAGCATTCAGCCCTTGGATACCGAAATATTGATAGGCCAACCCTTGAAGTCTGGATAAAGAATCAGTACCGACTTTATAGCGTGGAAAATCGTTATACTTTCCATCGGCAGTTATTTTCATTGTAACAGATGAAATTTTGCCTTTCTGTTCATGCATTTGCCATTTATCATCGAAAGTAACACCATAAGTTTCAATCTCCGGAAGCACAATCTGCATATTATCCGACGGTTCACCAAGTTCGGCTTTTCGGTCAAAATAGTTCAAAAGCTCTTTTTCAGCATCATTTTTTATACCGGCATCAGCGGTATTGCAAAAACAAGCCGATAGCATAACTACTGTACTCAGAAGGCAATTTTTTTTCATAATTTGTTCCTCAGATAATTTAAGATATAAATATTATAGGTTTATAAAGTTAATATACAAGCTTTTTTTGCTATGTTAAATTTGACAAAAAATAGCTTGCTTTCAAATGCAAACCGTGCTATAAAATTAGGCGTAAAAAAGTGAAACATTATGATGTTTGGTCAACATTTTTAACAATATTCGGAAAAACTTATGACACAAAATAAAGATTTAGAGTCTGCCTATCACACTATCGAAAAAGAAATCGAAGCCCTTAATATCATGAAATCAGAATTAGACGAATCTCTGACAAAAGCTTTGGACATGCTGCAAGCAACCAAAGGACGCGTTATTGTTACCGGTATGGGCAAATCAGGTCACATCGGCAGAAAAATTGCCGCCACAATGGCCTCGACAGGAACACCTGCATTTTTCGTTCATCCAGCAGAAGCCAGCCATGGTGACTTGGGCATGCTGACAATTGACGACACTGTATTGGCAATTTCAAACAGTGGTGAATCAAAAGAACTTTCTGATATTTTGCTTTATTGCAAAAGGTATGGTATTTCACTTATTGCAATGACCAAAAATCCGAACAGCACTTTAGGCAAAGCCAGTGATATTCTTCTTAAATTGCCGAATGACGGCGAAGCTTGTCCGCTAGGATTAGCTCCCACCTCTTCTACCACTGCGACTTTGGTTTTGGGTGATATTCTAGCCATTGCTTTACTGGAACGCAAAGGTTTTTCGATTAATGATTACAAACAGCGCCATCCAGGCGGAAAATTGGGAGCTATTCTGCAAAAAGTTTCTGATTTAATGCATACCGGCAATGAAATTCCATTGGTCGGCGAAAACGCCAATATGCGGCAGATTATTGTAACTATGTCTGCAAAAATGTTAGGATGCGTTGGTATTGTAAATCAAAACGGCGAATTGACTGGAATGATTACAGATGGCGATTTGCGCCGCGCTATGGTAAACTCAACCGATGACGAGCTTTTTAAGAAAAAGGCCTCTGAAATCATGACAAAAAATCCTAAAGTCACAACTGCTGATGTTTTGGTTGCTGAAGTTGTAAATTTAATGAACTCAAAAAGCATTACTCAGCTTTTTGTTGTCGAAGGCAAGAAACCAATCGGCGTTATCCACTTGCATGACTGCTTGCGCGCCGGTTTTACAATTGAAGACAAAGATGTTCCGTTTGCACCGGCAAATTATAATAACATCGACAGAGTGGCTTAGGTGTTTGATTTAAAAAATTTAGATCGTCTTTTCAACGACAATAGCCTGAACAAAAAACTCAGCGCTAATGAGTTTGCTTTGTTAAAACAACGAAAAATAGCGCGTTTAATAAAAATAGGCTTTCCCGCTATTTCAGCTGCTCTTATCGGCGTGTTGGCTATTTTGCCCAGCTTGCAGGAACGGAACGATTTTTCCATACAAATTTCAAAACCAACACGGCAGGAGCTAGAAAAACTGCATATGGAAAATACAGTTTTATATGTTACAGACAAAGCCAACCGAGTAAATAGCATTACTGCCGAAAATATTGATGAAACAGCTCCACGGTCGCAATTGGTGAAAATAAACAATCCGAAAGGAAAATTTCCGACTTCGGATGATACTTGGATTGATGTAACGGCGCCTTACGGTTTTTATGATCAAAACAGTAAAAAAATTTCACTTAAAGAAGATGTTACCGCCGTTTACAGTGACGGCACAACCGCCCGCACCTCTGAGATGTTTTATGATTCACAGGCGGCAAAAGCCTACGGGAATCAACCTGTAAGGGTTCAAGGCACGGCAGGAACATTAAACGCGGAAGGTTTTGAATATTATACAGACAGTGAAAAAGCTGTTTTTTTAGGAAAAGCCGTAATAAATGCAGCTGATAGTGCACTCGGTGCAAAAACAGATATTTTTGCTGACAAAAAAATCGAATTTTATCGTTCCGAACAAAAAATGATTGCTATCGGAAATGCCTTAATCATCAGGCAGGGCATGACCGTAAAAGGCGAAATTTTGACTGCGGTTTTCGCCAAAAGCGACAATGGGAAAAATCAAATTTCAGACTTTGAGGGACATGGAAATGTGTCTGTTGACAACGGAAAAAACAAAGTTTATGCAGACAATTTAAAAACTTTCTTCAAAAAAAACAATAAAGATCAAAACAACATTATTGATCGGATTGAAATGTCCGGACACGTAAAAACCAAAACAAACGACGGCGAAGTTTATGCCGACAAAGGCGTTTATTATCCGCAAAGCGCAGTAGTCAAACTCAGCGGAAACGTTATTATTGTTAAAAACGGAAACAAAATGCAAAGTTCTAATGCCGAAACCAATTTGAATACTGGAATTACAAAAATCGGCAACAATGGCAAAAACAGAGTTTCCGGCATCATTTACGAAGACAGTCTGTCAAAAGAAAAATAAAAGCAACGAAAGCGAGTTTTTATGTTTGATAAAAAGCAAAATTCAATTCTGGAAGTTTTCAACATCGGTAAAAAATATAAAAACAGACCGGTGCTTCGCAATGTTTCATTGCATGTAAAACGAGGCGAAGCTGTAGGATTGCTTGGCCCTAACGGCGCAGGAAAGACAACTTGCTTTTATTGTGTAACGGGTTTAATCACTCCCGACTATGGTGACGTGCATATTGATGGCCAAGACATAACCTGCTTGCCCATGTATCGGCGCGCTCAAATGGGCATCGGCTATCTTCCGCAAGAAGCGTCTATTTTCCGCAGCCTCAGTGTTGAAGATAATATTAAGGCTATTTTGGAAATTGTTATCGACAATGAAGACCAACGAGAAAATATGTTAGAAGAATTATTGTCGGAATTTTCAATTGCACACTTGCGTAAATCACCCGCTATGGCCTTATCCGGCGGCGAGCGGCGCAGATTGGAAATCGCGCGCGCGTTGGCCAGTCAGCCGAATTTTATTTTGCTTGATGAACCGCTTGCCGGAATTGACCCTATTGCCGTCGGTGAAATCCGTAATCTGGTTTCACAATTAAAACACCGCGGATTAGGCGTTTTAATCACCGACCATAATGTTCGCGAAACATTAGATATTACCGACAGAGCATATATTTTACACGGCGGAACCGTTTTGATGGAAGGCTCTCCTGAAGAAATTGTTTCCAATGAAGAAGTGCGTCGCGTATACCTCGGCGATAATTTTTCAATGTAATTTAACTTTTTTTTAAGTGAATTAGTCCAAAACTGCTATTGAATTCTCTGAAAATAATGATACACTGAGAGTTCTAAGTTTATAGTTATAATCATTTTGCAAGGAAACACTATGAAAATTACATTTACAGGCAAACAGGTCGATATCAGCGACAGACTGCGTGCTCATATTGAAGAAAACGTATTGAATGCAGTAACAAAATATTTCAGCGATCCAATCGGCTGCAATGTTGCTTTTTCAAAGGAAGGCGATGATTTTTCGGCAGAAGTTACTGTTCATCCTGCAAAAAACATTGTCTTGAAAGGCACAGGCATCGGCAGTGATCCTTATACAGCTTTTGACAATGCAAATTCTCACATTGTTGTTCGTTTGAGCAAACATAAAAACCGTTTGAAAGACCATAAGAGCAAAACCGGCTTGGCAGAATTGGCCAGCGAAGCTGTATTTCCTGTTATTGAAACAGAAGATGAAATGGACATTGATGTTAATGCTCCTTTGACAATTGCCGAAACAGGAGCCAATATTCCTGTCTGCTCAGTAAGCGAAGCCGTTATGTATATGGACTTGGCAAACGAATGTGCTTTGATGTTCAGAAATGCTACCAATAACCATATCAGCATGGTATATCGCCGTAAAGATGGCAATATCGGTTGGGTTGAACCTAAAGCCGACAAATAGTCAGGATGGTACTGATGAAAATATCCGATATTTTAAATTCTGCCGATGTTCTTGTTATTGACGATAACGTTTCAAAGCGTCAGCTTTTGGAAATATTGTCGGAACAAGCAGCTAAAAGTTCTAATGTCGACGCCAGAACTTTGTTTGACATTGTACTTGAAAGAGAAAACTTGGGAACAACAGCTTTTGGAAAAGGCACAGCTTTGCCTCATGGACGTGTTCCAGAATTGAAAGCTACGCAAGCTGTTTTTGCAAAAGTCAAAAACGGTGCTGATTTTGAAGCTGCTGACGGACAGAAAGTCGATTTGGTTTTCATGTTGCTTTCACCTGAAAACAGCGGTGCCGATCATTTAACGGCATTGGCTGCAATTTCCAAAATTCTCAAAGATGAAGAACTTTGTGCTAAGTTGCGTAAAGCATCGGATACGAAACATATATATGCTCTTTTAACTGCATAATATCGGACAAATGTTATTTGAAAAAGCCGTTGTTATTTTCAACGGCTTTTTTGATATTTAAACAAAATTATTTAGCTTTCTATTTTGATTATATTTTCCTTATTTTTCAAAATCATAAAAATTCAAACCGACATTTTCATTTTTTGTTCGTTCAAGATGCCCTTTTGGCTGTGTATAAACAACAAATTCACCGCCTCCGTTCAATCTGGCATTCAACAAGTGACCAGCCAAAGCTTCATAACGGCTGTTTCCTAAAGTAATATGAAAATGAGTATACAAACTGCCATCCATTTCCGATATATTTTCGCTCAGATTTGTTATTTCCATTTGTCCGCTGAATTTTTTGTCATCATATTTTTTAGTTTCAGGATTAAAAAAGCGCAAAGTTGCCTCATTAACAGCTCCTATACCGAAAACATTTTCCAATTTTACATTGTTAACTGTGGCAAAGTCATTTAATGCCGATACCAATTCCGCCCGATTTTTTACACTGACAACATACGTTGTTCCATAGCGTTTGGCTATTCAATTTTTACCGTGAACAACTTCGGAACGAACAAAAATATTCCAAAAATAAATTCCGCTTATTATTACCAACAACAGCAGAAAAACATTTATTGGTATCCAAATTTCATGTGTTTCTCTCCTTTTATTAGATATAGATATAAATATAAATCTTATAGCGCAAATCGGCATGTTAAATATTAAAAACTCTGTTTAAGCACAAAAAAATCCTGTCCATAAAAGGACAGGATTTTTCTTTCACAGTAATACATTACGCGTTTGGATCGACACCGGCAATTCCATCGGAATAGCGATTCATAATATCGACCACAAACTTCTCCGGTGTTGTAAACTCATCTTCCTGACGGCGCTCCAAGTGCCATTTATTATACAGGTTGAGAGCTTTGTAATACACCACGCTGTTCATTCCCAATTTCAACAACATAGGCAGCGCATCAATAAGCAGGTCATGGGTTTCTTTCGAAATCCAATCGTCCAAAAACAGCCAGTGAATGAGAGTTATATGGCCTGTAATCTTGGTTAAGACTTCATGAATGAAGTCAAAGCACATCTGCTTTACCAACAAAGGTTTATCACAAGTACTGTCGTAGATATGATAAACCACCAAACACTGCTCATCCAAAATTTTTCGGTTTGATGAAAATTCGGTTTGCATGGCAATTCGCAAAAGTTCAAGCGGAATTGGCTTTTCATACTCCTGCAAATTGCGGACGTGCTTCAAAACTTGAAGCTGAAACAACTGATCCTCATCACGGCGGCGACTGTTTTCCTCCTGAAAAGCAATTTCTTTTTTAAGGCCGTCCATATCAAGTTCTACTATCAATGACACGGCATAAGAATAGAACTTTCTCCTCTTTGTCAAATACGCTCTGACATAGTCGAGAACCTGTCCCAACACTCGGCTTGGACGATGTCCCTGATGTTGCTGCCAAGCCATTCTTTTTTCTCCCAAAGAAAGTATCTTCTCAAGATTGACACCTTCTTTTTTTTCGCGAATCTTAACAACAAGCTGATAAGCGTAGGTTTCCGGATCAACGCGTAAATCATTGACATCGCGTGACAACTTCAAAAACCACTTGTCATAAACCTGTTTTTCTAACTCTGCGAAAGGAGCCAAGAAGTCCAAGATAATGTCTGTGTTTGGCTCTTCTTCTGAAAGAATAACTGCTGCTTTACGACTTGCACGTGGCAAGCGTGAGAATAATTTATTTACCATATATATAACGAATTAATAATTTTTCAGTATTTTTAATGTTAGTACTTTTTGTCTTTTCTGTCAAACAAAAAGACGTTCCCTTCACAAAGGAAGGAAACGTCTAATGAAAATTACCAAGAATTAATCTGCATAGCCAAATAATTGGAGCAACAGATTAAGGAAAAACAAACGTCTGGCACGACGACCGGCAAGACCGGAAACATTTGATGTTTTCTCCTCTTGTTGAGCCGCAGCAAGGCGAACAGCTTCTTTGTCGCGGTGTTTTTTCACCTTACTGGCGAGTAACGGAAACATAGCTGTAAAAATATCATTTTTAGAGTATGTTCCTGCCTCGTTGTCGTGACGAATCATCAGACGAACTGCGTCCAATGGTACGAAATCACGATTCCAGAGTTGTATCCACAACGTTTCAGAAGGCTTGCAACCTTTGGCATATTTTTTTGCCAAATAGTTGTAGCAAAAGTTTGCCAACTCATTGTCCTTTTCAGGATACTTGAGACCATCAATCAACAGATTCTCTGTCTCGAGCGTGAAACCAGGAATTCCCTCATAATGAAGGATATAGTCCTTAAACTGTTTCTTCTGCTCTGCAGACAAAGCCGCTGCCTCAAGATTGCGGTGTTCAAGATACTCGTGACGGCGATTGTAGATAAAGTGCCACAAATCCATCATCTCTTTCTTGAGTCTTGCTGCATCCTGATCACTCAGAGTAACAACCGGCGCATCTGAAGTATTTTCATCTGCGTCACGTTCAAAATCCGGCTGCGACAGCTTGCGCTTTTGTATGCGACGTGCTGCCTCTTCTGGATTTTTCTCTCTCCACACTGTGCGAAGATAATCAATTTGATCTCCGCTAGGACGAAACTTTGTTTTTGTCATACCTGTTAGTTTTTAGCGTTAGACAAATAAGCCTTCTCAAAGGCTGAAATCTTAGCCAGCATGTGGCTGTTACCGGTAGCGCAAGATTTTGCTACTGTTACAAATGCAACATAAGTTGCACGAGTTGTAGCGTTCACCTGTGGCTTCTTGTTGTGGAGCACAGCTTCTGCTTTGTACTTCACGACAGGCTTGCGGAACTGGGACAACTGCATCTCACTTATAACCTCACCAACGATAGCAACAATCTCTTCTCCAGTTGCTGACTTCAGGCGCTTCTTAAGCTCATTTGCCTGTTTTTTTGCTTCTTCTTGTGTCATTTTAAATGAATTTTAATTATAAAATATAGTAATACTTAACGCTTTAATTAATATAGACAAAAATCAGACATATTGCAAGTAAAAAAAACACTTTTTTGTATATATACTTCATACAAAAAAATTAATCTTTGTTTTTCAATAAAAAGTTTTTGTGATAAATGGCAGATGATATGCAAAATAAAATAGCTTGCGCATGACATCATAGAGGTGAATATATAATATAGCTTCAGAGTTTTTTATTGCCTTGACGGCTTAAGCAGATTATAAATTTATAGATTATACATTTTAGACGAGGTAAGATTGATTAATTTGTTAAGCGTTTTTATCGGCGGCGGCATTGGCTCTATTTTTAGATGGTTATGTTGCAGCCTTATTTCCAGTCATTGGGGAACAATGTTTGTTAATGTTTCAGGTGCTTTTTTAATTGGTGCGGCCTATTCTTATTTTGCCAAAATGAGCACGTTGAGCCAAGAATTCAAGCTTTTTGTAATGACCGGATTGTTAGGCGGTTTTACAACATTTTCAACCTATTTGCTAAACTTTACAACTTTGGCAAACGACAATCGCCTAACTGAAGCTTTTTTATATTTAATCGGCTCTGTTTTAACCGGCTGCATTTTCCTATTTGCCGGCATGAAAATAGTAGATAATTTTATATAAACACCTGCCGTAATTTTGCAAAATTTATTATATATTAAAAGGATATGAAAATGCCAGAAATAAAATGCCCCAATTGCGGAGAAATTTTTACCGTTGATGAATCAGGATACGCTGCAATCGCCGGACAAGTGCGCAATGTTGAATTTCATAAAGAACTGCATGAGCGCGAACAGCAAATAATGAAAGAAAAAGAACACGAGCTTTCATTATTTAAAGCTCAAGCTCAAATAGACAAAGAACGTTCAGTCAACCAATTAAAACAAGAAATAGAGCAGTTAAAAGCGCAAATTCAATCTTATGACCAAGTCAAAACAATTGCCGTCAACAATGCCGTTGATGCGCAAAAAGATGAATTGGTCGCTAAAGACAAAAAAATTCTTCAACTGGAAAGTTTGTTGAAAGAAGCTGAAAAAGACACATTACTTACAACGCAGAGCTTAAAAGAAAATTTTGCCATTCAACTTAAAGCTAAAGATACCGAAATTGCTTTTTATAAAGACCTAAAAACAAAAATGTCAACCAAAATGGTGGGGGAAACTCTTGAACAACATTGTGAAATAGAATTTAACAAACTGCGGGCAACAGCTTTTCAAAACGCCTATTTTGAAAAAGACAACGATGCCCGCACAGGAAGTAAAGGCGATTATATTTTCCGTGAAACAACAACCGACGGAATTGAATTTATTTCAATTATGTTTGAAATGAAAAATGAAATGGACACCACCGCAACCAAACATAAAAATGAAGATTTTCTTAAAGAATTGGATAAAGACAGACAGGAAAAAAACTGCGAATACGCCGTTCTTGTTTCTTTGCTGGAAGCCGACAATGAGCTGTATAACACCGGAATTGTCGATATGTCACACAAATATCCCAAGATGTATGTTATCCGTCCGCAATTTTTTATTTCGATGATAACTTTGCTGCGCAATGCCGCCTTAAATTCTGTGCAATATCGCAGACAACTCTCCGATTATAAAAATCAGAACATTGATATTTCGCATTTTGAAGAAGATATGAATGACTTTAAAGAAAAATTCGGACGCAATTATCAATTAGCAAGCGACAAATTCAAGAAAGCCATTGAAGAGATTGACAAGACCATTGACCATTTGCAAAAAACCAAAGATGCCCTGCTTTCTTCTGAGAACAACTTGCGTTTGGCCAATAATAAAGCACAAGATTTGAGTGTAAAACGCTTAACACGCAACAACCCGACCATGGCGCAAAAATTTGCCGAATTGCATAAAACTGAAGAATAAAAAGCAAGCCCTGCATTTAATGCGGGGCTTTACTATATTTCAGTAATTAACCTGTGAAAATTGTTCTTTCCATTTATGCATAGCAGCAACGGCTTCTTGTTCCATATCAGACAAATGTATTCCCGTTTTTACGCCGCTTTTCAGCATTTGATACAAAAAATCATCACGAAAACCTATTTCAGCCGCCGTTTTTCTTGTCGCCGCAAAATAAATATTTCTTATATTTGCCCACTGGCAAGCCATTAAACACATTGGACATGGCTCACAATTTGTATACAAATCACAACCCGATAAATCAAAAGTTTTTAATTTTTTACCAGCCAAACGAATTGTTGTGATTTCACCATGTGCGGTCGGATCACAATTTTTAAGAACCATATTTCTCCCTCTGGCTATAATTTTTCCGTCTTTTACAATAACTGTGCCGAAAGGTCCTCCCGTCATATCTTTTTCAGTTGATTTCAGCGACATTTTAATTGCTTCACGCATATATTTTCGGTGTATATTTTGCATAATCTTATTTCCATATTTCATCTAATAGACATATATTTTATCTTGATTATATATACTGCTTTTTTAATAAAATTTAAAGTTATAAATCTATGTTTTACAAAACTGTTGCAACAATAACATAAACAGTTACAATGCAAAAAACAATTTTTAAAGAAAGCCTGAAAATGACTGATAAATTATATTTGAACAATACACAACTGAAAGCCGAACTTGAACGCTGTTTGAAATGCGCCAATAAACCTTGCACCAAAGCTTGTCCTGTTCATTGCAGCCCCCAAGAATTTATCAGCCAAGCCAAAGAAGGAAATTTCAACCAGGCTGTAAGCACTATCAGCTCTCAAAATCCTATGGGACAAACCTGCGGATTAATTTGCCCTGATAAATTTTGTATGCAGGCCTGCACTCGCAATAAAATTGATTTTGCCATCAATATCCCGAAAGTTCAGGCAACAATTATGAAAAAATACCGCACAGAAGAAAAGCAACCGCCTTTTTCTAAATCCAATGGCTTTAAAATTGCCATAATCGGCGCCGGTCCTGCCGGATTATCCGCAGCAAAATCTCTATGTCAAAAAGGATTTGAAGTTTGCATTTATGAAGCTGAAGGCAAAATCGGCGGAGCGTTAAGTCTGATACCTGAAGACCGTTTGCCATACGAAGTAATAGAAAAAGATGCCGCAGAAATCTTAAAAAATGAATTGATTACTTTGCATTTAAACAGCCGAATTGCCAATCCTTCCGATTTGTTCAATCAAAGCTTCGACGGGGTGATTATTGCCGGCGGAGAGCAAAAAATAACCGCTTTAAATATAACCGGACAGGAATACAGCTTGCCGTATACTGAATATTTAAAAAATCCTGAAAAATATAAGACTGCCGGAAAAGTTGCTATTATCGGAGGCGGCAATGTAGCAATAGATTGCGCATTGACTGCCCGTAAAAATGGCGCAATGATTGTTGAAATGTTTGTCAGAAGACGTTTGTCAAATATGCGGATTTCAAAGCAAGAATATCTGGAAATCATTAATCAGGAAATTAATGTCAACACACTCAGCAGTCCTAAAAAAATCGAAAAAGAGACAGACGGTCAACTTTGCTTATATGTTTGCAAAAATCAGTATAACAACAACTTGTTAGAAGAAATACCTAACTCTACTGCCAAACTTGAAGGTTTTGACTTTGTTGTAACCGCTATCGGCAGGCG
>UQMA01000034.1 GCA_900542055.1 uncultured Azospirillum sp.
AGAGCGGCAGCCGAAGAAGCTCAAGCCGAAATTGAAAAAGAGATTGAAGGCGCAAATATGGTATTCATTACTGCCGGAATGGGCGGCGGCACCGGTTCGGGAGCAGCTCCCGTTGTTGCCAGAATTGCCAAACAAAAAGGCATTTTGACTATCGGCGTTATCACAAAACCTTTTCAATTTGAAGGCAAAAAACGTTATCAAATTGCTGAAAAGGCCGTTGAAGATTTTATTTCTTCTGTTGACAGCATCATTATTATTCCTAACCAAAATCTTTTTCGCATTGCCGATAAAAGCACAACATTAGCCGATGCTTTTGTTATGGCAGATAATGTTTTGTATTCCGGTGTTCGCTCAATTACCGATTTAATGATGATGCCGGGGCTGATTAATCTTGACTTTGCAGACATAAAAAGCATTATGCAAGATAAAGGCAAGGCAATTATGGGAACAGGCGAAGCCGAAGGCGAAGACCGAGCCATAAAAGCAGCTGAACAGGCTTTGTCAAATCCTTTGCTTGACGATAGCAATATGAACGGCGCTAAAGGAGTTTTAATCAACATCACCGGCGGCACCGACATCACGCTTTTTGAAATTGATGAAGCGGCAAACCGCATAAAAGAAGAAGTTGACGAAGATGCCAACATTATTTTCGGTTCAAGTTTTGATGAAAATTTAGCCGGAAAAATCAGAGTTTCAATTGTGGCAACCGGCATTGATGATGTAAATGCACCGCGAGCTAAAACCGTTCAGGAAAAACATCAGAATTATTTGGAAGAAAGCTATACAAAAGAAAGTTCTCTGCCGAATACTCCAAACGATGAAATCGATTCTAATTTGGCAAAATTTGCTGCCAATATTACTCCCGAAAGCATAAAAGAAGAAGTTTCCCCTTCTGAACCAACAGAAAAACCGGCAGCAATAGCTGAAGAAACTCCGGCTGTTGAAGATATTATCGCTGTTGCTGAAGGCAACACACGGCAAGAGCCTGTTGACGTTATTGATGATTTACTCGGCGAAGATATGCCTGAAACGGCAAATATCAATGCAAATTCGTCTGTAATAAACGATATTCCTCAATCTTCGGCGTTGTTTAATGCTGTCATAAATAAAACAGACCGCAATGACATTGACGCACAGCTTGAAAGTGCATTATCGGCTCAAGCTAATGCTTTTTCTTCTAAAAACGCTCCGCGTATGATAGAGGAAGAACCTGAGCTGTTTGCTAACACTCCGCAAGCTTTTGCACCTGCTCCCAGAATTGAAGAAAGCGAAAAATTAATTGTCAGCGACAACGAAGAATATACTCCGACTTTAATCGAGCGCGTTACAGGTTTTTCAATTGCAAAGCGTAACCGCAAAAAGAAAATGGAGCAAGAACAGCACTATCAAGAACCCGTTACACCATCATTTACAGGAAATGATGATGACGAACGCAATAATTTGGATATTCCATCATTTTTGCGTAGAAAATAGTCCTTAATAAAAAATGCCCTTTCAAAGGGCATTTTTTTATGAAACTTTTCCCCAAAAGGACTCTTTCAGTCCTTTCAATTGTTCAAACTTTCAGGCTTTTCAAACTCTTAAATTTGATTTTAAGCACGCAAATAAATTGCTTTTATTAGCTTAACCTAAATAAACAGAACAATAAAAGCGCCCTTTATATTTCAAAAGGGCGCTTTCAATCTGCTTAAATGTTGATTACTCTTTATCTGAGCATTCTGTCTGTTTTGCCAATTCTTCCAAATCCTGCTCATCAATATTTTCGGCTTCAAAGCGATAATTTTCGTTAAACCAATTACCTAAATCTATATCAGCACAACGTTTAGAGCAAAACGGACGATATTTTGTATCGGTAAACAACTTTTTACAAATCGGGCAGCGATATGTTTTAACAATATTCTCGCTCATTATTCACCCTTTTCAACACGCCCTGTTCCCTGACAAGTCGGACAAGCTTCAGTCATCAAATCCATAAGCGACGGACGTTTACGAACGCGGATAATTTCAACTAAACCGCCGTGACTCAAGCCAATTACACGATTTTTAGTCATATCATCGCTCAGCCCTTGTTCCAAAATTCCCAACAGAGGCTTGATATACTTAAATTCGGAATGTCCGGCAAAATCAATAACAATTTTGCCCGATAAATTACGCAATCTGATTTGTTTTGCAATTTCTGTTGCCGCTTCTTCATTCAAGCGATTCAATGAACCGCCGCCGCAATCGCGGGCGCTGTCAACATCAATGGCAACACAAGCACGCGTTTCTTCAATAGTAACGCGCCCCCCGGATTTAAGAGCAACAGTTTTTTCCAGAGCCTCGCCTATAGCTTCTTCTATTCCATACTCTTCAAACGGACTGTTGCTGATTACAAATTCTATTTGAGCACTATCAATATCTTTTTCCAAATTGCGGTTATTGGTAATAACTTTTACCAAACTTCCCAAAGTTTTATAATGATTGATATATTCCAGCACAGAATCCGGTTTGCTGTATAACAGGCTCGGAGCTTGCTCGTTACGGGCTTTCATGCGAATTTGTTCAAAAGTATTGCGCAAATTTTCCATTTCGGCAACAACCGCACTTGTTTCCGCATTAGCCGCAGCAGTACGAACCACCCAGCCTTCTTGTCCCGTAATATTATCTTTTACAATTTCATATAAATTGTCGGCTTTAGTCTTGTCTTCAATTTTTGCCGAAACTTCGACGTTCATTCGATAAGGACAATAAACCAAATAAGTTCCGACCAATTGGATAGAACGAACCAAACGGGCGTTTTTTTCAGCATGACGCTCTTGCGCAACCTGTACAACAACACTCTGCCCTTCAACCAGATGAACTTCATTCATACCATATTCATCACCGTTCAAAAAAGCTTCGCGCCCGTCGCCGATGTTTACAAAAAAACCTTCCTTATCTTGAGCCAATGTCACTTTTTTAGTGATTTTTCCCAAATACACGTTACCGCTTATAGCTTGATTTCCGCTGATAATTTCAATATCGCGAACTTCGCCTTTTTCAAGCAAAGCTATACCGGACACTTGAGTATTTTTATCATAAACAATGGTATCAATGCTCATTTTACACCTATTCCTTTCAGCATATTTTGGGTTTCAAACAGTGGCAAACCGACAATGCCGCTGTATGACCCGATAATTTTACTGACATAACCGGCAAATCTGCCTTCGATTTTATAACCGCAACAGCCTGCCCACTCATGCGAGGCTACATAATCTTTGATTTCGTCAGCGCTCATTTTTTTAGTAATTACACGCGTTTCCACACAGCGTTTTGAAATTTTGCCGTCGCGGCTGACTAAACAAACCGCACTAATAACTCGACAAGCTCGTCCCGACAGCAAATTCATAACCTCTGTCTGTTCTTCATCGCTATGCGCTTTGTGCAGCACACGGCGGCCGACGGCAACAATGGTATCCCCCGCTAAAACATTTTCATTTGGATATAACTCGGCAACTTTCAAAGCTTTTTCAAGCGCCATACGTTTAACATATTCAGTCGGCGTTTCATGCAGACGAGTTGTTTCGTCAATATCGGCCGGAGCCACTTTTTTAGGAGAACAGCCGATTTGCTCCAATAGAGCAAATCGCTGCGGAGAGGCCGAAGCCAATATGAAATCTTTTTTATCCATAACGGAGGCTAGTCCTCACTATAAGTTTTTTCCATTCTTTCATGGCGTTCCTGTGCTTCCAAGCACAAGGTTGCAACCGGACGCGCTTCCAAACGTTCAACGCCGATAGGCTCGCCGGTTTCTTCGCAATAACCATATTCACCGTCTTCAATACGTTTGAGAGCCTCATTGATTTTTGCAATCAATTTACGGGCACGGTCTTTGGTGCGCAAATCAAGAGCCTTATCTGTTTCCATTGAAGCGCGGTCAATATCGTCCGGCTGGTTCAAACCGCCCTGACGCAAATCTTCCAAAGTGTCTTCCGATTGGCTGAGCAATGACTTTTTCCAGTCCTCAAGCTTGCGGCGAAAATACTCCAACTGCAAATCATTCATATATTCTTCATCAGCTGAAGGTTTATAATCAGGCGGAAGAATTACTGCTGTTTCTACCATTTTGGCTCTCCTTAATAAAATTATATTCTTTTTAATTGTTACATATATAAATTCAATTTCACTTTACAATCAAGCAAAAAGTCTTTTTTGTTATTGTTTATTAGGTTATTTCCAATTATTGAAAGACCCATTCCAGATCATTGCCTCTATTTGTTTTATTTGGACACATATCATCTACATTTGATAGAGAAAGAGGCATAATTAAATGTTTTCTCGAAGGAGCTAAGCCTGATGGTGTTCGCCAATATGCCCATAAACTTGCACTTCTTGAAATAATAACAACCAGACTGGAATATTGATCATGCGCCCAATTCTGAGTAACAAGCTCTTTACAAGCAATATAAGGCACTCTATTAAAGCGAATAGAATATGTTTCGCCTGCTCGAATATTCATAGCATTAGATGTATATGCTGACCCCACAACAACAGTTCCACCGAATTTATGATACATATTATTTCCTTTCCAGTTCATATCTCCGGGAGCTAAATTTTCATCTTTCAGCAATTTTGCCGTAAGTTTTTCATAATTTTCCGCCGAAGCAAAACGAGTATTTATTGCTTTTTGCAGTTCCACAACCTGTGCTGTTATACGGCTGATTTTATATCTGTCCAACATATGGCTAACCACACTGATAATGGAGATAGCCACCATTGTGATAATACAAATAAAAGCTATGGATTCCACCAAAGTATATCCGGATTGGCTTGCGGGTCTTTTCATTATAATCTCCTTTTGCCTGAGAAAATTTCACTTTACTTTTTTTAAGTATAGCTTAGATTATATTAAAAAGGAATAAAGAAAGGAATAAAAATGCGCAAATTAACAACAAAACTCGCAGCTTTAAGCATCTTAACAGCCATTGCGTCACCGGCTGGCGCCATAGAAAATGATTATCGCCCCTACATCGGGTTAAACTATGCTTACAGCCGCGCAAATGTCAAAAATCTGCGCCCGCATTATAATTCTGCAAGTTTTATTTTAGGTTCTGTTTACAATCCATATTTCAGCACCGAAGTTTTTTATCAATATGCCGGTAAAGATAAATTTGGGCATCGGGAATTAAAAAACTCTTCTTTTAATGCTTACGGTTTGGATATGTTGGCTTATTTACCATTAGGATGTGATAGAAAAATAGCTCCTCTGGCAACCATGGGTATCGGGCAATATACTTTCAAACAAAAATACATAGATGCTTCCCACCGCAACGATCATGGTTGGGGATACCGTTTTGGCGCGGGAATGCAATATAACATTAACGAACAATGGGCTGCCCGCGCGATTTTCCGCTATATTCATACCGATAAAATCAACAGTTATGACCACATTAACGAATATTCATTCGGCGTTCGCTATACTTTCTGAAACAAAAAATCTTCCGGAAGCGAGGGGTTAAAACTTCCGGAAGACCAGTCAGAACTTAATAATATTGTTAGTCGGTTGTTTCAGTTTCGCTAACGCTTTCTTCAATTACTTCTGCTACGGCATTATCTTTATTGAGCTGTTTCATCTGGTTTGCTTGTTTGTCTGTTTGGCTGCTAACCGCAGTTTTAGCATCTTTTGCCGAAACAGGAACCGCAACAGCATCATATTCTTCCATTACTAAAACACCGCCGACATTATCGTCGGCATTTTGATTTTGCATTTGCTTTACCGCCGGTTCAGCAGTGTTGTTTTGAGCTACAGCCTCGCCGATATAATATCCGACCATTGCCAAAAATATAAACATAATCAAAGAAGCAACTTTTTTCATCATATTTTTCTCCATCTTGTTAAATGATAAAAAAGATATGAGCATATTTTTCGGCATTTCAAGATAGATAAAATATGAAAAAGCCCGAAAACAAATTTCGGGCTTTTAGTGCAAAATATTAAACTGAACTTTAGTTTAACTGCTGAATACTGAGTTCAACACGGCGGTTTTGCGCTCTGCCGGCTGCGGTCGCGTTCGAAGCAATAGGATTGGCTTTTCCTAAACCTCTAACCACCATACGCGAACTATTCACACCGCGCAAAGCTAAATAGTTTGCTACTGCCGAAGCGCGGTTTTGCGACAATTGATTATTGTGCGAGTCAGATCCGGTGTTATCGGTATAACCTGTTACATAAAGAGCCGTCTTGTCATACTTGGCCAAAACTTTTGCCACAGAATCAAGAATAGAATTAAATCCGGTTTGGAAAACAGCTGAATCTGTTGCAAATGTAATATTCCCCGGCATAATCAATAAAATTTGTCCATTTTCCAAAGTTTGAACCTGAACGCCCGTACCTGTCAATTGCTGACGCAGCTCACGAGCCTGCAAATCCATATATCCACCGGTTGCGGCACCGCTGACAGCACCAATTCCGGCGCCAATTAAAGCCCCTTTGCTACCTCCGGCCAAAGCACCGATACCAGCGCCCAAAGCTGTACCGATACCTGTTCCCCATGCGGTTTTTGAAACTTTGCTTTCACCGGTATACGGATCCGTCGCGCAAGCCGACAATATGCTTGCCAATAAAGTAATCGTCAGTATTTTTTTCATTTTAATCTCCTTTTTGTTCACAGATTAAATATTTTTATTAAAAAGGCAAGCAAAAAACATTACGGCAAAAATCAAGGGCGGAAAACTCATTCCGCCCTTAAAAATTGAACTATTGTTGCTGTTCCAGTTCTTCAAGAACCATTTTTTTCAAAGTAACATTATCCATTTTTCCAGTTGCAAACACCGGAAGTTTATCCATTTTCAAGATAATTCGCGGCAAATACAATTCGGACATTCCGTTTTGTTTTATATAGGCGTGCAGACCATCCTGCGTAACATTAGGATTGTTTGTAACCAAAACAATTTGCTCGCCTTTGCTTTCATGCGGAGTGGCAACAACGCCGTATTGGCACTCGTTATCAGAAGCATAAGCCTTGCAAACCATCTCGTTAACCGCATTCAAAGATACCATTTCACCGCCGATTTTGGCAAAGCGTTTAATACGGTCTTTAATATAAACAAAACCAATTTCATCAATATCTACAACGTCTCCCGTATGATACCAACCGTCTTGTAACGGCACTAGAACCCCTGGATTATCAGGCATAATGTAACCCAACATAATATTCGGTCCTCTAACCACCAGTTCTCCGCCGCGGTCAATCCCCGGAACCGGTTCAATTTTATATTCGATTGCCGGTAAAATTTTACCGATGGAGCCAAAACGGTTAAAAATACGGTTGTTAGCGCTGACAACAGGAGAACATTCAGTTGAGCCGTAAGCTTCCATAACGCGGATGCCTGAACGCTCCATCCACATATTGCGTGTGTCTGGCTTAACGGCTTCAGCACCGCCAAACATAAAGCGTACATTGTGAAAATCAAACGGATGGGCAATACGTCCATAGCCGCGGAAAAATGTATCAGTACCGAACATAATCGTTGCACCAATTTCATAAACAATTTCGGCTACAACACGATAATGCAGCGGCGATGGATATAAAAATAACTTAGCCCCCTCGAAAATCGGGAACAAAGTTCCTACAACCAAGCCAAAACTATGAAACATCGGCAAAGCATTAAATACCGTATCCGTAACATTTATGGTTTCAATAGCCGACATCTGTTTAATATTGGACACAATATTAGCATGGCTCAAAACCACAGCTTTTGGCGCACCTTCGGAACCGGAAGTAAACAAAATAACAGCTTTGCGGTTACCGCCGCGTTTGTGCGGAACACGTTTGATTTTGTAGCGCAAATAAGCATTGATTTTTTCCCACAAGCCTATTTCTTTGGCCATTTTTTCCAAATAATAAACTTTGACGCCGTTTTTTCCCATAGCCTCAACCACATCTTCAAGTTTAGCCATTTTGATAAACATTAAAGAGGTAACGACAATCTTAACTTCAGCCGTGCGGCACATTGAAAGCATATTCTGCGCACCGACTGAAAAGTTAAGCATAACGGGAATGCGGCTGTATGCCGTAAGCCCGAAAAATGTGCAAACGGCTGCTATTGAGTTCGGCAAGAGCATACCTACATGTTCTTCTGGAGTCGTGCGGCGTTTAAAATATTTTCCCAAAACAAAAGATTTGATAATAATGTCACGATAGCTGTTCGGTTCACGTTTAACATCTTCCACAAATTTAGGACGGCGAAACAGCCCTTTTTTTGCATGAACCTTTGCCGCTTTCATCAACATGGCAAACAGCGAAATATCCGGATTGTAATTAACCTCAAAACTCATTTCGCGCAAAATCATATAAACTTCATTGCTGATGTGGTCGCGTTGACGGCGCAATTCATCTTTTAATTTGAAAGCTCTGGGTTTGCCGATAATAACTTTGACTTTAGGCAACGGACGATGCGGCAAACGCCCCTTGGTTTTTGAAAAATAACCATATTGAGGACCATCCAGCCACACGGGAATAATAGGAGCTTTTGATTTATCCGCCACCAGCCCCGGAGCTTCATAAATTTTCATTAAACCGCCATTTTCGGTAATCCGCCCTTCGGCAAAAATAACACACAGGCGGCCACTGTCCACTTTGGTTATCAACTCTTTAATATCCCCCGGTTCAATCGGGTTAAAAAGCATAACATCGGCTGTGCGCATCAAAAAGCGTATCAGTTTATTGCGGTAAAGGTGTCCGTTTAATGCAAATACAGGATTTCCAGGCAAAAAGGCAAACAGGATAATCGGATCCAAATAAGAAACGTGGTTGGAAACATAAACACCTTTTTTAGGAGTTTGGCTTTCGTCAAATTCAATTGTGCATCTGACTTTGAAAACATAGAATATGGTTCGCAGACAGAACCTGATAAAATTTCGCAAATTATTAGTCTCCCAGTTATAGATGTTTCTTACTCTACCCCGCGACATCGGCAATTGTAAAGAAAAAATTAACAATTTATTAAAATATTAGCATAACACACTGTTTTTGCAAATATTTTATTCATTTTTTAAGGGGGATAAATTTTATGCTTGATTTTTATTTATAATTTGTATAAAGGTGTTTGCGTAACATTTTATTTCAGATTGTTGCAACGGATATCGGTTTAAATATAAATAATAATAATTCAAACCCCTAAGCCGCCGTTGCGCAAATGTTACTTTGTTCTAACTAAATTAAACTGAAATTTACAATGAAAAAACTTTTAACTTTGACTGCTCTCGGAGCGGTTTTAGCTTGTTCTGACGCAAGTGCATCGGGATTTTATTTAAAAGAACAGTCTGCTGCCGCACAAGGCAACGCCTATGCCGGAGCAACTGCCGGAGCTGAGGATATTTCTTATTCTTATTTCAATCCTGCTGGTTTGACCAGACATTCCGGAACCAACATTCAAATCGGCGGAACATGGATTTCTCCGAATTCAACCGCACGCAATGCATCTAACAATTATGGCGACAGCAACGGCTATATGGGCAACATTGTTCATCCTGCAGCCTCTCCAAACGCCTATATTTCACACCAAATTGACGAAAAATGGACAGTTGCCGTTTCTTTGAACACCCCTTATGGTATGATTACAAAATATAGCGATGATTGGGCCGGACGTTTTCATGGCACATTGTCAAAAATCATCACTGCCACAGTCACCCCGATGGCAGCTTATAAAATAAATGATAAATTTTCACTCGGTGCAGGTTTGCAAATTCAATATATCCGCGCCACTTTACGCAACGGTGTTGCTGCCGGCTATCACCCGCAACTAGGGCTAATTGAAGACAAAAGCACCCTAAACGGCGAAACCATTGACATTGGTTATCAATTGGGGGGTATGTACAATTTGAGCGACAGCACTCGTTTTGGTATTGGATACCGCAGCCAAATCAAACACAAAGCAAAAGGAGACGTAAAATTTGACGGTCTTTTGGCATCTATGGGAATGAATCAAGATGTATCCGCTCGCTTAACAACACCGGCTTCATTAACAATCGGCGCATACCATGACATTAATGAAGATTGGGCTGTTATGGCTGAATACAGCCGTGTTTATTGGTCCAGTTTCAAAAACCTTATTATTCAGGGCACGAAAAGCGGACAAATGAGTTACACCGCCGAACGCTGGAAAGATACAGACTTTTATGCCATTGGCGCAAGCAAACAGCTTGATTCTCAGTGGAAACTTCGTTTCGGCTTTGCTTATGAAAAGAGTGCCGTCGGCGACGAATACCGCACACCGCGTATTCCAGATTCAAATCGTTATTGGTATTCGGCCGGACTTGAATATAAATATAATGAAAAGCTGACTTTTAACGTCGGTTACACTCACATTATCGCCGATAAAGCAAAAGTAAATCTGCGCGGCGATCATTACGGAGACAGCAGCCGCGGAGCTTTTTCTGCCGACTACTCAAACAAAGTTAACATTTTGGCTGGTTCTATTAATTACAATTTCTAAAATCAGCTTTGTAACTCTAAAATCTTCCGGCATTTCAAACCGGAAGATTTTTTTTAATTTAAACTGATTGTTATCAGCTGCAAAGAGGTATTGACAGCCAGCCGTACGCTGTCTAATATGCCTCTATATCAATTTTATTGGAAATAGACTATGAAACTTATGTTTATTCGCAACCGCAATGTGCTGAACACCAAGTGGCTGGTTCAGTTTATCAACGCGCTTGCCCAAAGCCCTGAATATGAAATAAGCGTTGTTTGCGACACTTATAAAAAAGTGGGAAGCGGATTGGAATTTGACTCAAAAGTCAAACTTATTAATTTGAGCGGCAAAACCGACTGCTGGCTGAAAAATATTTACCACCGCATTCGTTGCAAAATCTTTCCGCCGTTTTTTCGCTATAAAAATATAATCAATAAGGAAAAACCTGATATCATTATCTGCTATTTTCCGGTAGATTTATTTAATGTAACAACTTTTCAGAACCATGATATTCCGATTATTCTGATGATGCACGGCTATCCGCCGGCTTTGCTGAATAAATATAAAAAAGGATGGTACAATCGTTTAATGCGCTTTCCGGCTTTTTCAAAAGTAAGCGTCTTTCAGGTTTTGCTCAATTCTTATATTCAAACAATTGATCCGGATTTTGCTCCTAAAAAAATTGTCAGCATTGCAAATATGGTTGGACAGTTGCAGCCTTCGCAATATGCAGATTTGAATATAGAAAAGAAAAAAATCGTTTATATCGCCCGTATTGAAAAGAACGTAAAACGCCCGCACCTTTTGGTTGAAGCTTTCGGTAAAATTGCACAGGATTTTCCGGATTGGAGCGTTGACATTTGGGGTTTGCGCAAATATCCGCAATATGAAGCCGAAATTTTGGATATTGCAAAAAAATATCATATTGAAAACAGAGTTTCTATTTGCGGATACAGCAACAATGTGCTTGAAATCTATCAGAGAGCTGATATTCACGCTTTTCCCAGCGCGCACGAAGGTTTTGCGCTAACTATTGCCGACGGACAAGCTGCAGGTTTGCCTACTCTCGGTTTTGCGTCCTCCCCCTCTGTAAACGAATTGATTATAGACGGACATAATGGATTGTTGGCAGCAGATCTGGATGATTTTGCCCAAAAACTGGCTTTACTTATGAAAAATAAAAATCTGCGCATAGAGTATGGCCGCAATGCCATAGAAGACACAAAAAAATATGCGCCGGAAAACATTATTGCACAATGGAAACAATTATTTAAAGAAACTGCAAAGGAGCAAAAATAGATTATGCCTAAAGTATCTGTTTTAATGCCTGTTTATAAAACGAACCCGCAGCATTTGCGTGAAGCCGTTGACAGTATATTGGCACAGACTTTTAAGGATTTTGAATTTTTAATTCTTGATGACTGTCCATCTGATCATTCTGTTGAAGAAATTATTTCCACTTATTCAGATTCGCGCATCCACTACTTGCGCAATGAAAAAAACATGGGAATATCCGGCGCTCGAAACAAATTGCTGGATCTGGCTACCGGAGAATATTTAGCAGTTATGGATCATGATGACATTTCTCTGCCCAAACGTTTTGCCCGCGAAGTGGCTTATTTGGATAAACATCCCGATGTTGGCGTTGTTTCGTGCCGTTTTGAACAATTTCCCGGAAAATATAAAAACAACAAAAATCCAGAAAACGATCATGAAATAAAATTGGCTCTAATGCGGGTTTGCGCAGTTATTCATCCTGCGACCATGATCCGCAAGTCTATACTCAAACAGAACAATATACGCTATGAAGCAGAATTCAGCCCATCTGAAGACTATGCGCTTTTTTGCCGGCTGATAGCTTATACAAAATTTTATAATATTCCCGAAATTTTATTCAAATACCGCCGCCACAGCACCAATACATCAAAACTTCAAGCGGAAGAAATGGCGGAAACCTCACACCGCATTCATGCTTTTGTTAAAAGAGAAAATCCAGAGTTATATCAGGAATTTTTAATCAAAGCGACGCATACTCATCGCTTTTGTTTGTTTAATGGTCTGCCATTATTGACTTTAATTTCACGCAATGAACATCATGAAATCCGGCTATTTGATTTCATTCCGATTATAAAAACGGATTCCGATAACCAAAGGACATTGATTGAATTGTTCAATTTTATTCCTATATTGTCAATACAGGCTAACGAATATAAAACACGCATAAAGCTTTTTGGACTTTTTACAATATTCAGTTACAAGAACTCTATCAAACTCAAATAATTTTCAAACCGCTGTTTTTTTTATCACAAAACAGCGGTTCTTTATTGACTTTTTTCAGCTGATAATTTATCACATTGCCCATAACAATATCATTTAATTATTATTATGTTTAAAAAAATAAAATCTTATTTTAGCCGATTATCTAAATCTGCTGTTTTTTCCGCCCAATCATACGATAAGAAAAGTTTTGCAAACACAGTTGCAAACAGTGTAAAACCTTTGCCTAAAGTATTTTTTTCGCACGGAAGAAAACCTGTTGCCCCTTTTTCAAAAATTCTTTGGACAGAAGCCGGCTACATTAATGTTATTTATCGTTATTCCGGAAATCCCGACTACACAAAAGTAGAAGGTTTCAAAATTGACAGGAATCTCATTGTTTTGCGAAGCTGTAGAGAAGCTTATCCGCCATCGACCTGCTATAAATTAGCACAGAAATTCGGCGGACGAATTCCAAACAGCAACGAGTTGCGGCGCATTATTGGTCTTATAGATCGTTTAAATGCATCTTTAGCAATGGTCGGAGAGAAGCCTGTTTATAACGGAAAATATTTAATTTCGGATACTTCTGAAAAAAATGGAGCTTCCGTTATCGACATCGCGCATCCGGAAATTATTGAAGAAATTGATCTTTCAAAAGATTGTAATTTTCTGGTCGTACGCTGAATCAACAAAAAATCCCTGATACTTTATTATCAGGGATTTTTTTATAATTAGAAATTATATCCGCGCAACAATTCTGCAGTCAGCATCGGCTTTTTACCTTGCCTTTGAATTTTTTCAATTTCAACACTTCCGCCTTTTGCGCCGATAAACAATCTGT
>UQMA01000035.1 GCA_900542055.1 uncultured Azospirillum sp.
CACCCGCCATAGCGCTGATTCCGAAAATGCCAAAAGCTAAAACTTCACGCATAATTTTTCGGTGTTTATTTTTCAATATCGGAAATAAATTTTTAAAATCACGAGCGCTATAATTCAGCATTTTAACCAATTGTTTTTTATATTTTCTATCTAGAGCGCCTTCATGTTTACTCAAATGAAAATTGTATAAAAGCAACCAGAGTTCTTTATTTTCAACAACAAAATCCGTAAAAATTTCGACCATGCGATTGATATTGCAATAACTGTCTGATGTATAGTCACTATTGTTAAGTTTTTTTTCAAGTTCCTTCAAAGTCAAACAATTCTGCTCAGCAATAAATTCATCCATATTGCCGAATTGATTGTAAATTGTTCCTATTGAACATTCCGAAGCTTCGGATAATTTTCGCGCCGTTAAAAAATCAACACCTTTTTCTTTAACCAGCATTCTTCCCGCTTCAATTAATTTTTGGCGGATATTGTCTTTTATATTCTGCATATTATCTGTTTTTTAATAAAATGTTTGCAAATTGGATTTATCATAAAACAATTCTGAACAGTGTTCAATTTTTTTATCTTATAAAAGGATAATTTAATGGCAAAAATTTGGCTTATCGTTTCTTTGTTCTTTTTATGCGGCTTATATTCATCTGCTGCCGATGCAGAAGAATACGGAAAATTTTATGAAGATGTTTTGATTTCAAATGATGTCAAACTGGAAGAAAATGCTGAAACTGCAAAAAACAAAGCCAGCAGTCTGCTTGACAAAAAGGCTCCCGTAATCAAAATAGAAGGGCAGGATTCTTTGCCTTTCCGTTCGCAACGACCGCACGGAGAAATTAAAAACCGCTCCGAAACAATGCCTTTCGGTTCAATAAACAACCGTCCGGCAATTGTCGAAAACACCTCCACAAAATACGGTGAAGGTCCGTTCGGTTTATCATGGGGCGGTTCTTACAATCAAATAAAAGCAATGGGCGTCGAGCTTGAAAAAACGCAAATCAAAGATTTTGTAAACAGCTTTGCAGCCACACAGCTTCCCAAACCCTTGCCCGATTTTCGCCGTGTTATCATCACTTTCGGAGAGGACAATCTTTTGTGGCGCATTGTCGCTTACGGAAATTTGCTGGATGATGATCCCGATGCAGCAAAAGTATTGAAACTTTATCGCAAATATTATAAGTTGCTCAATCAGAAATACGGCAATGCCAAGGAATTTTTTACGCCTAAAATAACTATTACGGAAAAAACCGTAAAAGACCAGTACGGACGCGATCAAATAGAAACAACCAGAACTGAAGAACCTTTGGGCGGAAAAAACTTTTTAGCAGAATTAAAAAGCGGCGAGGCTGTTTTATATGCCACTTTTGAAGATGCAAAAGTAGGCGCAGCTTTAGCTGTGAATGTCGATGGCAACGGTAAAAGCTATATCATTATAGATTTTACCAACTTGCAAATTTATAAAGAACGTGAGGAACAAACACTAAACGCTCTCTAAACAATAATTAAGGAAAGAAGAATGACTAAAGTTTGTTTTTGTGGAATTTCCGGCAATGGTATGAGTCCACTTGCCCAGATTTTAAGCCTGAAAGGCTATGATGTTTGCGGTTCTGACCGCAGTTTTGATGCCGGACGCGATGCTGCCAACCGCAAAGCGCTGGAAGATATGGGAATAAAAATTATTCCGCAAGACGGCAGCGCTATTACCAATGATATTGAAACTGTCTATGTTTCCGCAGCGCTCGATGAAAACAATCCTGATATCAAAGCCGCACTCAAATTGGGTATTCCCGTAAAAAAACGTTCTGATTTATTGGCAAAAGTTTTTTCCGAATATGAATACGGAATTGCCGTCGGCGGAACTTCAGGAAAAACAACAACCACCGCTATGATCGGCTATATTTTGGATATGCTCGGCAAAAAACCTTGCATGGTCAACGGCGGAATGCTCAGAAATTATGAACTCTTAAAAGGATTGCCGAATTTTATTTATAACGAAGATAAAATCTGCGTCATCGAAGCCGATGAGAGTGATGGCTCTATTTGCAAATATCATCCGAATATTGCCCTCATCAACAACATTTCGCACGATCACACTTCAATGGAAAAACTCAAAGAGTATTTTTCTACTTTTGCAGCCAATACCAAAGACGCTATTGTTGTTAATTATGATTGTGCTTTAACGCGCGCCCTTACTCATCCTAAAAAGGTTATAACTTTTTCAACTCAAGATGCTGCCGCTGATTTTTATGCTGAGAACATAAAATTTTTAGCAGAAGGAATTGAATATTCTTTCCGCGGCAGAACTTTCAAACTAAAATTATTCGGCGCATTCAATGTATCTAACGCTTTAGCGGCAATTGCCGTTTGCTCGCAAGCCGGAATAGATCCTTTTGATGCCGCCAAAACACTCGAAAACTTCAGCGGTATTAAACGTCGTCTTGAAATTGTGGGCACAACAGAAAACAATATCACTTTGATTGATGATTTTGCGCATAACCCAAGCAAAATCGGTTCCTCTCTCGGCGCTCTGAAAGAATATTCCGGCCGTTTGATTGTTATGTACCAATCACACAGTCCGTTTTCTGCTTTCAATACCGGAAGCGAAGTTGCCGAAGTGGTGGCCAAAACTTTAGGTAAAGATGATATTTTCCTTATGCCGGAAGTTTATATGCTTGATAAAAATGTAGATAAAGGTATTACCGCCGCAAATATTATCAATGAAATTAAGAAAAACGGTTTTGAAAATGCCTTTTTCTTAGACACCCAAAGTGCTGTTCATGACTATATTGTCAAAAACGCCCGTTCCGGCGACCGGATTGTTATCATGGGTGCCCGTGATAATTCATTGCCGACATTCAGCCGCAACCTTCTAAAGGAACTTTAATGATAAAACCGATTCCGCAAGAAGCCTATTTTGGCGTAATAACACCGTCTTCATCACTTGAAACGCCTGAAAAAATTCGCAATGGATTGGCTTATCTTGCGGAAATCGGATATCACTCAAAAATCGGAAATTTTGTTTACGGAAGCTCAAATCACTTTTCGGGAACTCCAAAAGAACGAGCTTCAGACATTATGAATTTTTTTAAAAATCCGGACATTGCCGCCATTATTGCTTCTTGCGGCGGCTACGGTGCACAATCTGTACTGCCTTATCTTGATTTTAATATAATTCGTCAAAATCCAAAACCGATAATAGGTTTCAGCGACATAACAGCATTGCAGACAGCCGTTTATACGCTCTCTGGAATTTCTTCAATTGCTGGAATTATGCTCAAATTCGATTTTTCGGATAACAATCCAGCATTTCAAACCAAAAACTCTTTCGAAAAGCTTATTATAGACGGACAATTTACACCCGTGCCAGCAGGAAACACACTTAATTCCGGTTATGCCGAAGGCGTGCTTATCGGAACGAATTTCTGCACTTTAATGAGTCTTGCCGGCACAACATACTTTCCGCGCTTAGAACAAAAAATCTTATTACTCGAAGACATAGACGAAAAAAGTTATCGCATTGAACGTTTGCTTTGCCAGCTTGAACAGCAACAAGGTTTTGAATTGGTTTCAGCAATAATTTTCGGAACTTTTTCTAATTGCGCTCTCAATCATCCCGAAGAAAAAGATATAGAATCTGTTCTAGATGAGTTTGCTGCCAGACACCCTAAAATAACAATGGTAAAACATTTTCCGTTCGGTCATACGAAAGCCAGAATTTGTCTTCCTATCGGTGAAAAAATGCAGCTTGACGCTACAAGTTCCGTCCCAGTGCTACAAATTGCCCACCAAATGAAATAAATAATACAAATTATCCAAATTTAATTTCCACAACAATTTTTGGTAAAGCGCCAATCCATCCCAGCCGCGACTGTTAAAAGCCAATAAACTGCCTAGAATCCATAAATTTGCCCCCGGCAGAAACATAAAGCAAAAAGGATAACCAACTTCTTTCAAATCGGTTTGTTTATCATGAATCTGAGAAGCAACCGTATCCACGTGATAACCAACAAAATAACCAAACAAAACGCTTACAACCCAAGTCATCGGCATAACTTTAAGATAAATAGACATACCGAACATAAAAAACATGCAAAATAACGGAAAAAAATAAGGAGCAATAACAATCAGCCAATTGCCCAGCCCAACAAACCCCATCGATCCGCCTGAATTATCATCGGCTACGCGAATATGATTAACTTTATGAAAAGTCAATAATGCAAAAAAACTATGTGTTAGTTCATGAGCAATAATCTGCATAGAAACTTTCGCTCCAGAATCCATTGAAACCTGAGCAATAAAATACATAAAGAAACCGCCGGCTAATGATATAAAATATATATTACGAAAGCTAAAATAATCCATTGATTGAAAAAAAGCCGGAACAGTCCATAAAGCTAACACCGCGACGGGCCATTTGAAAAAATTTATAAATTTATCAAAAAAATCACTCATAATTCAGGCATTATAAATTAAAAATATCTATATTCCACTAAAATTAAAACGTCTGTTAATATTCCTCTTGTAAATAACGGCATAATACTTAATAATATTTCTTGTATTTAAGCAAAAGAAAGGTTGTGCAATGGAAGATACTTTCGATTTTATGGTAAATGATGAAGATGAAGTAATGTTGTTGATTTTCGAACGCAGCGGCACGCCGCAGAATCCTACTTTTGCCGTAAATCCAAACGACAACACCGCTATATTACACAGAAACGGCAATGATGAAATATTTTTAAATGAAGTTCCTGATGAAATTATCGACAGTTTACAAGATGCCGACAACCTGTTGGTATGCGAGCTAAGCCATACAGAAAAAGAAGAAGATGCTAAAATAGTTAACGCTTATGAAGCCGATATAATTTTCTAAAAATCAGTGTATCAGCTGATTATCCAAACGATCTTCTTCCACACCGGCCGGATCCTGATGAATAATAACCTGAGACCCTGGGTATAAATGTTTAACTTCAAATTCGATAATATCGCTGAGTTTATGCGCTTCATAAAGGGATAAATTTCCATCAAGCTCAAGATGAAACTCAAACATATACTCTCCGCCGAGATTGCGTGTCCGCAAATCGTGCAAACCGTTGCAAAACGAACAGTTAGATACAATTTGAATTATAGATTCACGAATTTCTGCCGGCAATTCTTTATCCAATAACAAAGATACCGCATCACGGGCTATTTTATAAGCATTTTTCAATAAATAAAAAGAAACAAATACAGCGGCAAGCGTGTCAAACCAATTAATACCGAAAAACTTTACAAGCAACAAACTGACAATAATAGAACCGTTTGTCGCCATATCAACCATATAATGCATACTGTCTGCGCTTACGGCCATTGATTTCGTCTTTTTTACCACTGAATGTTGAAAAACGATTAATCCCATTGTTGCCAACAAACTTATAACCATTACGATAATACCTATAAGTGTATCCGCTAAAGGCTGAGGATGAATAAACCTGTTTATTCCTTCGTAAATAACAAACACACCAGAACCGGCAACAAACGCCGACTGCACCAATGCGCTCAAAGCTTCAGCTTTGCCATAACCATAGCGGTGGGCATGGCTGGCCGGCTGAGTTGAAAAACGAACGGCTACCAACGTAATCACCGATGCGAAAATATCGGAAATGCTATCCACCAAAGAAGAAAGCACAGCCAAAGATCCTGTGTACAGAGAAGCAAAAAATTTAAGCAGCATCAAACTTACCGACAGGGCAACGCTGGCAATTGTCGCTATTTGTTTAAGCCGATTATGCTCAATGTTGTCCGGCGCTGATAATGACATTTTTTATTTCCTTAAATCTATCAAGTTCAATTTGGTAATAACATTTCGAAGCTGTTGCCGCAAATTTCTGCAAATGCGGCTGAGCAAACTTCTCTGGAAAATCATAATGAGCATAGATATGACCTTCTTTTTCAGTAAAGTCAATGCCGACTTCCACATCATCTTCTGCGTGAAGCTGTAATTTCAGCACTTTATTTCCTTTCGGATCTTCTTCAGCCTGATTGATAAATTCCGTATTAAGCAGCTCTTTCACCAACAAAGTTGTTCTATTGAGATTATTGCTCTTGTTAAAACCGCTTAAACGTCCAAAACGCAAATTCCACAAATAACTGTATGTCCAACTTGCCGGACTGAGAGAAATATCTATAAAATCAGCTCGAACCATCCAAACTTGAAAAGAATTTTCAAAACGGATATAAGCTGCACGCCCGCCTCTGCCTATATCTATATCATATTTGCCAAGCAAAAATTCAGCTACAGATCCATCTTTTTCTTTCAATACAACCTTTGTACCTTCCGACAAATCATTATCTTTTGGTTTTAATCCGAAAGCTGCCAAATTTTCCAAACGGTCTGATTTTTTTTCATAATAAGTCATTTCTCCAACCGTAGCCAAAAATTTTCTTATGCGTTCCTGATAAACGGTCAAACACGGATACCCTTTTAATTTCCAATCATTTCCGTCAAAATAAAATTCTAACTTTTTCCCCTGCGAAGATAATGTTATTTGCGTAATATCAGAAAGTTTCGGTGTTAAATCCGAAAATACTTTTTTATTTTCAAATTCAGTCCAATCTCCACGACTTGAAAAATAAACAGACAATATTCCGGCGATTATCAAAAGAACTGCCGCAAGACCAATCCATTTAAATTCACGGTTGATTTTAAAGCAAAAGACTGCGGATTGTTTTTTTCGTTTGTAAAAAATGCCGAATAGCGCCAACGTCAACAAAATAGCCGTCGGTACCAAAGCAATATTTACAATTTTAATCCATAAAGCCATTCTATCCAAATTATGGTGCATTCCCGTTCTTATCGCAGATAATTCCGATAAAAGTTTCTGCAACGTTTGGCGGGTTCCTGCTATCAAAGCCAGTTCATCTGCCGTAAAACTGTCTCTTCCTTCAAAATCGCGTTTTGCAGTAATTTCGTTCAAAGCTTTTTTTGTCTGATTTATACGATTAAAAATTTCGTGTTCTTTGATTTGAAAATCGCGTAAATTTTGTTTCCGCATACTTTCCAAACCTTCAAAGAGTCTTATTTTCTGCATTCTACCGCGCAGAGCTATCAAATCAGTATCACCGCTCAAATAGTCCAAAGCATTCAAAACAAAATTTCCGTTGTCATAAACAGGAATAAAATAGTTATTTTCCAATATTGTTTGGTTCTTACTCCAAAAAGAGTCATATATAAAGTCAGTATCGGCAACAACAATAACCTCAAAAGGCAAATACTTATTTTTGCTCTTCAGCAACGCCGCCAAAACTTTCATATTATCATCCGGTTTGAACATATTTAACAATCGGTTAGGCTCTATCCCGTCATAAACAACGCTCGACGGCAAAAGCCCCGAAGACGGCGTTCCAATCATTAACGGTATAAAATTACTGTTAAAGCCATCGGGAACAAGCAACGATACCGAGGCAAACAATACGGATTGCAAATTTTTCGTTATATCAAAATTAGGATTCATACTTTTTGACGGCAAAACAAATTGCACAACATCTTGAGTAAAAATAGGATTTACGGAATAATTTTTGGTTGCGTCAACCGTAATGGAATTATCCAAATCGGCAACCACAAATTCATTATACATCCTAAAGCCCCAAAATTTATCAAGTCCCTTAAAATCAGACGGATAAAATTCTATATTACGGGTTGAAAAAATACGAGGCGATTCGGCTGCTGTATCGGCCAACACCAAAACTTTGCCGCCGTGTTTTGAATAGCGTTTAATTTCATTTACCATTTCATCACTGAGATTTTGCGGATGTATCATCAATAAAACATCAACTTCAGGCAAATCTTCCGGTTTTGAAATTTCTTTAATATCATAAAAACGATTGATTTCTGTAATAATATTCCATTGCGGAGAAATATAGCCGTAATCCTGATTTGTTTCCATCACCGGCAGACTTGTTAAAATTCCGATTGTTTTACGACTGTGCAACAGCCTGTAAATATTTTCAATCATATCCTGTTCAAGAAATGCCTGACGTTCAACCGGAAAGAAAGGCATCACTTCAGTTTTATCCGTCGCATCTGAAAAAACTATTCCCATAAATCCGTTTTGATTCAAATCGACCAGCGGCAAAGGCTGCAAACCATAAGCAATAGCCGCATCTTCAGATTCGCTCAGCGGTTCAGGATTATAAATTCTATAACTGAATTTATCGGGCTGCAGATTTTGAAAACGCTGCAATAACAAACGAATACGATCATACATCATCCTTATTTCAGGATTACGTTGTCCTAAAATAGGCGAATAATAAAATTTTGCCACAATTTTTTCGGGGATTCTGCTTAATATTTTCTTTGAAGAAGATGTCAGCGTATAGATTTTTTCTTCAGTAAAATCATATTGTTGGGTACGCAAAAAACTGTTTGCCAACAAATTCAACCCCATAAAACCGAACAAAAGCAATACAAAAACAACAGCATAATATCCTGATTGTGTAGACTTCAGCCATTTTGAAGTTCCTGACGTTTTAAAACTGACTATCAATATTGTAAACAAATTGAAAAGTACGATAACAGAACATGCAAAAACCAGATATCGAGCTTCTAATAATCCGCTGGTTATCTGTCCAAAATGAGTTAAAAAGCTGAACGAAGCAATCATGTCAACAATAACAGCAGGCGCTATAAGGCGGAAAAAACCTAACACATATTCTATTCCGCTGACAAAAAACAAAAAATTTGCAACAACAGATAAAACCAGCGCCACAACCTGATTTTTGGTTAAAGCCGACATTGTCTGAGATATTGCCAGCATACATCCGGCCAGCAGCCAACTGCCGAAATAGCTTAAAATAATAACGGCATTATCGGGATTCCCCAAAACATTTACAGTAATCCAAAAAGGAAATGTTAAAATCAAAGCTATCAAAACAAAAATCCATGACGCTAAAAACTTTCCCCAAACCAGAGTTGCAATACTTACCGGCATGGTCACAATCTGTATCACTGTTTTATTGCGGAATTCTTCCGCCCATAAACGCATTGAAATTCCGGGGATAAAAAGCAAATAAAGCCATGGTTCAAAACCAAACATAGACGTCAAATCGGCAATAGAACGCTCGATAAAATTACCAAAATAAATAGCAAAAGAGGCATTCAAAACCAAAAACGCCACTAAATAAACATATGCCAAAGGAGAAATAAAATAACGCAGCAATTCGTTCTTGGTTACCGCCCAAAGTTTTTTCATGCTTTTTCTCCTTCTCCGCCGGTCAATTTAAAAAATGCTTCTTCAAGCGATGTACAGTTATTTTGGCTCAAAATTTCAGCAGGCCCGCCATCAGCAACAATTTCACCATGGTTAACCATAACAATGCGGCTGCAAACCGATTCCGCTTCATCCAGCAAATGAGTAGAAATAACTATCGTTTTGTTTTTTCCCATGTTGCTTATTAAAGAGCGAATATGTTTTTTCTGATTTGGATCTAAACCGTCAGTCGGCTCATCAAGCAACAAAACAGGAGGATTCGATAAAATGCTTTGAGCAAATCCGACGCGCCGTTGATATCCTTTTGACAAAGTTTCCAATTTTTGCCCTGCCACGTTTTCAATATTTGAAACATGCATGGCTTCATCGGCCGCGCTATGCTTGCAGCCTCGTAATTCTGCCATATAATACAAAAACTCTTTTACGGTTAAATCCGCGTATAACGGTGAGCCTTCCGGCAAAAAACCTATATGTTCTCGTCCCCATAAAGGGTTTTCTTTAATATTTTTACCGCAGACAAAAATTTCTCCGGATGTAGGCGACAGATACCCTGAAATCATATTCATCAAAGTTGATTTTCCTGCGCCGTTTGGTCCAAGAAGAGCCACAACTTCACCGCTTTCTGCTGAAAAACTTATATTTTTTACAGCTTCAATATTTCCATAATTTTTAAACAGATTTTCGGTTCTGATATATTCTTCCATATTCAGGCCTTTTCATTTTTTATTTAGACAATTCATACAAAACAACTGCCGCCGCCGTTGAAACATTTAAACTTTCTACCCCTTCGGCTATGGGCAGGCGAACAGTTATATCACAGGATTCTTCTATCAATCTGCGCATACCTTTCCCTTCGCTTCCCATCACAACAGCCAATTTTCCTTTTTTATTCAATTTATCAATATTTGTTTGCGCATAACCATCCATTCCAACAATCCAAAAACCTGCTTTTTTAAGTTGTTCCAAAGCTCTGGACAAATTAGTAACTCTGCAAACCGGCATATTTTCAAATGTTCCGGCAGCAGCTTTAAGCATTGCGCCGCTTTCCTGCGGCGAGTTTTTATCCTGCACCATTAAAGCCAAACTGCCAAAAGCCGCACAAGAACGGATTATCGCTCCTATGTTTTGCGGATCGGTAACCTGATCAAGCACCAACAAATAACAATTTTCTTTTTCTTCAGCTAAACTGCATATATCTTCAACATCAATACCAGGCAGTATTTCGGCTATTGCTGCAAATCCCTGATGTACAGCCTCGGCTGATAATATTTTATCCAATTCCCGACGCTCAACGATTGTAATTTTATTATCGGCAATTTTACCTTTTATCTCATTTATATTTTCTTTGATGCACATAACTTTGCTGATTCGACGGTGCGGATTGGACAAAGCCGCCAAAACAGCGTGGCGACCGTAAATTGTTACTGTATTTTTACTAGGCATTATTTTTCTCCAAAATTTTTATTGCATCAAACAAACGGCAAACTTTATATTTAGGCTTTTCTCCTTTGTAAGTATTATTTCTGTCATAAATAATACAATCTGCTCCGCCTAAAGCTTTTGCGGTTTTAACGTCGGCAGCGCCGTCTCCGATAACAACAATTTCATTCACAGGCGGAATATTTCCGTCAAAAACAGCTGAACAAGCTACAGGATGCGGTTTGTCTTCAGCATATTCTCCGGCGGCTACAATTTTTTTAAAATATTCGGTAAAACCTAAAAATTTCAATTCAGCATAAATAAATTTTGTGGTTTTATTTGTAAATAAATAACAATTTATATTTCTATTTTTACAAAACTCCAATAAATCTTCAGCTTCAGGCTGCGGAACCAAATTCCGTGTATGATATTTTTCAATATATTCATAAAAAAATTTAGCAGCTTCCTGTTTTTTTTCACCAAAAAGATAACCCATTGTATCTTTATTTTGCAACGTTCCCGTTATTTTTCTGATTTCATCATAAGAAATTTTGGGCTGTGACATTTTTTCAAAAGTATAGTCAAACGCCGCAGCAATAGCCGGATAAGTATCGGCCAAAGTTCCATCCCAATCAAAAACCGCATATTTGTATGTCACTTTAATTCCCCTGAAGCTTTAATGATATTTTAAGCCTTCAAACTTATGCTGAATATGCAAATAATAACAGTTCAGGAACTTTGGTCAATGGAAAATCTCAAACGCATCGAAAAATTAAAAAACTTTACCGCCGTTTACGCTCAAAATGACAATTTTGAACTGTTTCCGCTGGCTACTGATGCTTCTTCGCGAAAATATTACCGAGCCGTTTTTTCCAACCGTCCCAATATCGTGGTTATGGACGATGAAGGCTGCCGTTGTAAAACCCGTGAATTTGTCGAATTATCAAAATTTTTACGCCCTAAAGGGGTTTATGTTCCAAAAGTTCTCAAACAAGATATGGAAAACGGCATTCTGTTGCTGGAAGATCTCGGCAATGATACTATCAGTAAATTACTAACCGACAATAACGAAGAAAAACTTTATGCCATGTCAGGTGTAGCAATTGCCAAAGTTGCCGCAATAAAAGAACGCCCGCAATGCGTAAGCGATTTCAGTCAGGAAAAACTTCTTTCCGATATCAGGCTTTTCAGTGAATGGTATTTTCCGATGGCGGCGGGATATCCTTTGACTGAAAACGAAAAATCCGAATTTTTGGATATAATCAAACAACTTTCCGAAATGGCTTTCAAACTTCCAAACCGTCTGGTTTTGTGGGATTACCACATAGACAACATTATGCTGCCTTCTGACAGTGAAGAATGTGCCATAATCGACTTTCAGGATGCCATGTGGGGACCGATGGCTTATGACATTGTAAGTCTGTTGGCTGCCGACCGCAGAACAGCATCACCCAAAACGATTTCTGTTGTCAAAGATTTGTTTTTCAGCACCTTGAAAGATATAAGCCGCGAAGATTTTGAAGATGCTTTTGCCTTTCTGTCAATGTTTCGACATATGCGGGTCTTAGGGCGTTTTACAACTTTAACCATGGTTAACAATAAAGAAAAATATCTAAAATATATTCCTCAAACATGGAAAATGCTCGAAAACACTCTGGAATATCCAAAATTAAAGCCCATAAAACAATGGCTGGATTTGCATTTGCCGCCAAAAAAACGCAAACTGCCGCAAAGAAAGCCCATTTATCAAGCCATGGTTTTAGCTGCCGGCAGAGGTTCGCGCATGCAAAACATAACTGATACTTTGCCCAAACCTTTAGTAAAAGTCGGTGAAAAAACTTTAATAGACTATAATGTAGAACGCTTAAACGAAGCTGGAATAAAAAACATTGTGGTAAATTTATGCTATAAAGGCGAAATGATTCGCCGACACCTTATCACAAACTATCCTGAACTAAAAATATTGTTCTCTGAAGAAATCAACGCTCTTGAAACCGGAGGAGGCATAAAAAAGGCTTTGCCTTTATTTGAGAACGAAGCATTTTTTGTTTGCAACAGCGATGTTTTTTTTATTGATCACGGATACAAATCAGCCTTATGGCGCATGATGGACGCTTGGAATCCTCAAAAAATCGATATTTTGCTTTTATTGCAGGACGTCAATACCGTTTGCGGCGATTGCAGCGGTGATTATCGTATAAATGCAAACGGAAAAATTGAACGTAATGAACTTAAACAATCCGATTATCCATACATGTTTACGGGAATTTCAATTGTCAGTAAAAAAATATTCTCAACAATAACAGCTGAAAAATTTTCGCTTCGTGACTTGTTTGATATCGCGCAAAAACAAAGCCGTCTCGGATTTATCATCAATCAAGCAGACTTCTTTCATATTGGAACTCCGACTGCTTTGGAAGCTGCAAAAACAAAAATTAGCATGTATAAATAAAAAAAGTTATTGACAATCGAAGCAAAATGCTATTATTTGCTTTATGGAATTGCAAAAAGGAAAATCCTTTTTATCCTCGTCTGAATTTAATTATGGAGGGGTGGCAGAGCGGTCAAATGCAACGGACTGTAAATCCGTCGACTTTAGTCTACGAAAGTTCGAATCTTTCCCCCTCCACCATTTAAATTAAGGCAGAAACTTGAAGATAAGATTGGTTATTGCGGGTGTAGCTCAATGGTAGAGCAGAAGCCTTCCAAGCTTATGACGGGGGTTCGATTCCCCTCACCCGCTCCATCCTCTCCCATTTTTCAAGATTTTTGATTTTAACGCAACAACAATTAGGAAACGAGAACAATGGCAAAAGAGAAATTTGAGAGAACAAAGCCGCACTGC
>UQMA01000036.1 GCA_900542055.1 uncultured Azospirillum sp.
GGCAGCCGTGCAGAGCCCAAAATAGACGACAGCCGCATTATATATGCCGGCGACTGTTTAACCGGCGGCTCGACGCTGGTTCAAGCTTTGGCTTCAGGGCGCGAAGCCGCCGAACTTATGGCAGACAGACTATTGCAAAATAAGAAATAAATTAAAACAGAGTTGCCGAAAGTATTTTGGTTATTCCTAATTCATCACGAAACAGGAAGACAAAAATAATCAAGGCAATCAAAATTACAAATCCTAAAAAAGAACTGATGTGTTTTGGTGAATTTTCAGGCAATTTGATTTCAATATTCTTTTCTTTTGCATAAAAAGCATAAAGCCTACAAGCAGAAATTATATATATTGGACGAAAAATAAGCATAATGAAGGTTAAAACCCCAACCATAGGTAATCCAGCCAAAAAATAAAAATCAAACACGCCTATGTTTTTTCCAGAATTAGCCATATAACACACGCCGCAAATCAGCATAAGCGCATAACCAATAATGCCAAACACCCAACAAATCAGTGAATATCCCATACGTAATTTAACCAAAGAACGAAAACTATCGTTTAATAAATTCAAACTGTCTTTTCCCGCATCAATTAAACTTCTGCCGTTGAGAATGGCCGGCATAAAGCCCAATGACGCAGCTTTCCACCCCTGATAGGCAACTTCACGCAACAGCCTTACAGCTAACGGCGGTTTATTTTTACTAGGCAAACGTTCTATGATACGATTTATTGTCCACCAACCATCAAACCAACTAAAAATCCATAAAGTCCAAGAATTAGGTAAAACAACCTTTAGACAATTGGCTATTGTCGAATCTTTTCCTTGAAAACGCAACAAATAAGAAGCTGCCATGCAAGCGGTTAATATCCCCAATGGATAGGCCACCGCCCCTACACAAACAAACGACCAAACCAAAAATATTAAGTTCATTATAGTTTTATGTTCTGTGCACCGTCCTCTGTCGGCTGCCAATTCATCCCATATTTCCTGCGGTATCCATGATAAAAATTGAACCCAAATGTAATATCCGATAACAATTGTCAAAAGCTGTAAAAAAGCGAACATAATATTTTCTTTTTCACTGAATATAAAATACAGGGAGCTGCCTCCTCTTTTTAAAAAATCAGAAGCAGATTGGGTTTTTGCCGGAAAATTCCGGCCGGTTGAAAAATTTTCAGCTTTTGTTTTTATCGTCAACAACTGTTGTTTTATATCTGAAATTTTTGACATAAATATTTCCTTTTATATTCTTAAAGAACAGCATATAAGAAAAAACAGCAAATATCAATTTACTTTTGAGAAAAAAGCATTATTCTTGCTGATTATAATTAAAATATATTAGGAGAAAAAATTATGTTACATCCATGGCATGGCGTCAGCCGTGGCGAAAATGCACCGGACGTTATCACTGCTATTATAGAAGTTCCAAAAGGCTCTCAAACTAAATATGAACTTGATAAACTCAGCGGCTTGCTTAAAGTTGACCGAATTTTATACAGCGCAGTTCACTACCCTGCAAATTACGGTTTTATTCCCCAAAGTTATTGCGAAGACAATGACCCGTTGGATGTTTTAGTTTTGTGTCAGGAAACAGTGTTGCCGCTTTCAATGATGAGAGTTCGTCCAATCGGCGTAATGAAAATGATTGATCAAGGCGAAGCCGATGACAAAATTATTGCCGTGCATGTTGATGATCCGGAATTTGAGCATTATCATTCAATTGACGAATTGCCGCCCCATTTCTTAAAAATTCTACGCCGATTTTTCGAGGATTATAAAATTTTGGAAAACAAAGAAGTTAAAATTGAACGTTTTCTCGGTCCTGACGAAGCCAAACAAACTCTGCTTGATGCTTTTAAATTGTATGATGAAAACAAACAACATTTACCGGGGTTTGAATAACTGATTTTGAATACTGCGCATTGCATACTTAAAAGTTTTGAACCTTTAATAGACAATCAGGTTCAATTTTTGATTGTCGGCACTATGCCGGGGGAAAAATCTTTATCAGAGGGTGAGTATTATGCTCACCCTCGCAATGCTATGTGGCCGATTATTTCAAAATTATTCAATCAGGGAAAGGCCTTTACATCATACTCACAACAAAAAGTATGTTTATTGGCAAACAATATAGGTATGTGGGATAATTTGCAATATTGCCAACGCTGCGGAAGCCTCGACAGCGATATCAGCAATGAAGTGCCAAACGATTTTGAAACACTTTGCAAACAATACCCTTCTATCAAACGTTTTTTGTTCAACGGGCAAAAATCATACTTTTTCTTCAAAAAATACCATTTCCAATTATTGAATAAGTATGAATATTTTATTTTGCCTTCAACAAGTCCGGCAAATGCCTCAAAAAATTTTGATCAAAAATTATTTGAATGGGAAAAAGCTCTGACCTGATAAGAGCCTATTTAAAATAGTTTAAAGAAAAGGAAAAAACAGTGCAAAAGTATAATCATATTGTTATCTTAACCGGTGCCGGAATTTCTGCGGAATCAGGACTGTCCACTTTTCGCGATGAAGAAGGTTTGTGGAACAAACACCGAATTGAAGATGTGGCCACCACCGAAGCTTTTGCCAGAAATCCGGAATATGTTCATGATTTTTACAATGAAATGAAAAAAGAACTGATTAATGTTAAACCTAATCAGGCTCATTTGGCGATTACTAAGCTGCAACAAAATTATCCAGCTGAAATTTCCGTTGTTACGCAAAATATCGACACTTTGCATGAAAAAGCCGGAAATAAAAATATTTATCACATTCACGGACAAATAAATCAGGCTGTTTGCTTAAATTGCGGGCATATTATCACTACATGGGACGATGTAACCACCGAAGATATTTGCCACAATTGCGGAGTTAGCGGCATGTTCAAACCTAATATTGTGTTTTTTGGCGAAAGTTTGCTGTGTATGAATGAAGTTGACGCTCTGCTCCGTTCTTGCGATTTATTTATATCAATCGGCACTTCCGGAGTGGTTTTTCCGGCAAATACCTTTGTACGAACTGCAAAATATTATCATGCTGACACAATTGAATTTAATTTGAAACCAACCGCTAACAACTATGAATTTGACCATCATATTATCGGCAAAGCCGGTGAAACTTTTCCAAAATTTGTCGATAATTTGTTAAATTGTGAGTTAAAATAAATAAAATTTGCCAAATTATAAAATTAAATATAAGCTTTCTTCAATATAAGGAGCAGTTTTATGCGGTTGGAAAAAAAACTTAAAATATGGGAAGATTGCGGTTTAATCAGTACCGAACAAAAAGATAAAATTTGTGATTATGAAAAACAACATCACTCGTCTTCTTTGTTCAACAGTATAATCATATTGGGTATTTTCATAATTTCAATCGGTATTCTTTCGCTTATTGCAGCAAACTGGAGCGCTATTTCCGACAGTATTAAAATTGTCTTTGATTTTTTATTGCTGTTTGCTGTTGCGGGAGGAAGTTTTTACGCTTTCAAAAAAGAAAAACTTTTATGGTTTGAAGGCGGAATTTTAGCTTTGTTCATTCTCTGCGGAGCAAGTATAGGACTAATCGGACAAGTATTTCAAACCAATGGAACTTTTTATCAATGGGGATTGTTTTGGGCTCTTCTAACGTTTCCGTTTTTATTTATCAGCAAACGCAAACCTCTGGCTTTTTTGTGGGTAGCTCTGTTAGCAGCCTGCTTGTTAAACATTGAAAATCTCGACGTATTGATTGAAAAATTGTTTTATTTGATGGAAAGCAATTTAACAGTCAGTTTAATATTGATATTGGCAATCGGTGAGATTTTAATAAATATATTTACATTTTTCGATAATAAATTCTATGGCAAATACCCAATTTGGAAAGTATGCGTCTTTTATATCGGCATTTTAATGTATTTTTTAGCCGGAAGTATTTACTTTCAATCAATGTATTCCGTACTCACTGTATTGATTTTAACAATTTTCCTAATTGCTAAAGCTTTTTGGAATCAAAAAAACAACCGCCCTCAAAAAGCCAGTGCGCATATAGCAACGCTGTACATTATTTTTATTATGGAATATTTCGAACTGTTCGGCAGTCTGTTGCAAACAGGTTTAGGGTTGGTTGCAACAGGCATATTGCTTATTGTTTCAATGTTGTGGGTACGTAGAATTATACGTATAATGAATAAGAAAAAGGAAGCTCAAAATGCAAAAATATAAAGTGGCTTTAGCCCTGTTTTCTCCGATTTCGGTTCTATTATTTTGGGTTGTTTTTTTAGCTGTAAAATCATTGTTTTTGCCTGAAGTTACGTTAAAAATCTCAGGTTATGACCCTCGTGATCTTTTAGGCGGACATTATATAGCTTATACAATTGATTGGAAAAAAAGCGATTGCACGCAATTTGAAGACCATAAATGCCCGCAAAAAGAATTTGAAAAATATGCTTTTAAAGAAAGATGGGGAAAACAATACCGCTATTATATTCCTGAAGAATATGCAGATGAACTTGACAGCCTATTCCGCATAAACCGCAAAAAACATACATTTGAAATTGTATACAAATACAAACGCGGAATTAAACCTATGGCAAAACAATTATTAATAGATGGTTTGCCATGGGTGGAAACAATAAAAGAATAAAATAGGCAAAAATATGCTTCCCCTCTTTACCCTACCAGAAATTTTATATGGCGAAAAAGTTATTTTGCGAAAACGCGACCACAATTATGATGAAGAAATGTGGCAAGCCATAAAAACAAACCGTGATTTTTTAAAAACTTACTTATCATGGGCTGATAAAACTAATAGTATAGACGATGTTATCATAGCCACAAAGCATTTTACACTGGCTTGGGCTTCACAAGCAAAATTTGTTTATGTTATCACAGACCGTCACTCACAAAAACTTTTGGGTTCAATAGATCTTCATAATATCGATTTTGAAAATCACAGTGCCGAAATCGGTTATTGGCTGCGCAAAGAAAAAACAGGTTTCGGATATATGTCTGAAGCATTAAATTTAATCGAACACCATGCTTTTGAATTTCATATCCACCGCTTATCGATTTGTTGTGACAGCCGCAACCGCGCATCGGCAAATGTTGCTTTGCGCAACGGATATACTTTTGAAAACACAAACTATCAGGCAATTTATAATAACGGTTTCTTTTACAACCGCGAAATTTATGCCAAAATAAATCCTAAAGAACAGTTTTTCAATTCGGTTTACGAGGAAAATAAAGATAATAATGGATAACAATCCATGCTATGGTTCCAATACAAAAATTTACTGCCAAAATTACGTCATGATGATAACAGGAATAGATAAGGCTTAAAACGCATCCAAATAGATATGCTATAGCAAACAAACGTGAAATACCGTTTGCATTTCCGTTTTTCAAACAAATGAGAACTTGAGGAATTGTATAAACAGTATAAGCAATAGTGCCAATCCATCCTATAACCGAAATCAACATTTTTTAGCCTTATTCTTCAATTGGTAATAAATAGTTACGGCAAGTCCGGCAGCACCAAATGTAAAATTCGGCAACAACATATATTGCTGTGTTGCAAAAGCGTATATTGATGAAGAAACTCCGCCCAAAAAACACAAGGAAGTAAACAATAGCGACAAACCTTCCGTATTTTTGCTTTTAAACACTTTCCATGCCTGCGGCCAGCTTCCAAAAGCAAAACACATCGACCCGCATAAGCCTATTGTATCCATAAAAAAGTCCATTTTTATTTCAAGCCCTGCTGCAAATCTTGTTTTATTTGTTCCAATTCACCTAAAATTTCCGTGATTTTTAAATTTGATAATGCGTCGTCTTTATATGCAGAATCAGTTATTTCAGTATCTTTAACCTCATTATTCAAAGGTTCTTGATCAGAAAAAAGATCGTCCAGAATAGCCTCGCCGGTAAAAGCTTTAACGCCTTTTTCCTTAAAAAGCTTCTGGACGCCTTCTATTGTATAACGTTCTTGATACAAAAGTTTTTGGATACATTCCAACAGTTTTACATCGTCAGGACGATAATATCTCCTGCCGCCATTCATTTTAAGCGGTGAAATTTGACTGAATTTTGTTTCCCAAAAACGCAAAACATGGGTGCCAACTCCCAATTTATCAGCAACTTCAGCGATTGTTCTAAAAGCAGCTTTTGATTTGTTGACAACCATGAGTTTTCCTTATTTATTTACAGCAAAACGCATTGTTTGCGAAGGTTTGAAAGAAATGACACAACGTGATGAAATTTCAGCTTCAATACCGGTTTTTGGATTGCGTCCTACGCGTGATTTTTTGTGGCGCAATGTAAATGTGCCGAATGAAGACAATTTTACATTATTTCCGTTTGCAAGTTCATTTGTAATTTCATCCAAAACCATATCCAAAATTTCACCGGAATCTTTACGAGATAGACCTACCTCCTGATATAAAACTTCTGCAATATCAGCTCTTGTAACTGTTTTCATCTTATTTGTGCCCCTCTATATATTTTATGTTTAGAATATAACAGCAGAAATTTGCTGCAATTTTTTATAATGAAATTAAAGTCTGATGACTAATCCGCCCCATGTAAAGCCTGCTCCCATGGAACTTATAGCCACAACATCACCTTTTTTAACTTTTTTCTGTTCAACAGCTTCTGCCAAAGCCAACGGAATCGATGCGGCTGAAGTATTTCCGTGATGATCAACGGTTACAATAACTTTAGATTCGTCCAATTCAAGCTTTTTAGCAACAGAATCGATAATACGCAAATTTGCCTGATGCGGAATATACCAATCCACATCTTGAAGAGTTAAACCGGCAAGTTTTAAACTTTCTTCCACACCTTGTACTAAGCTGGGAATGGCAATTTTAAACACTTCTTTGCCATCCATGTGGATAAATCCTGATTTTTGGTTCAGCGATACACCGCTGTCTGAACAGAGTTTGTCATAATGAGCCACATCGGCATAAATTTTAGTTGCTAAAATACCGCTATCTGAATTTTTACCTTCACTCTCAGCAGCTTTCAAAACTACGGCTCCGGCTCCGTCGCCAAACAATACACATGTGTTGCGGTCTGACCAATCAACAATTTTCGATAATGTTTCAGCACCGATAACCAGTGCATTTTTAATCTGCCCCAAACGAATCATATTATCAGCGACTTGAGTGGCATAAACAAACCCTGAGCAAGCGGCATTAACATCCATAGCAGCCACTCCTGAGCGAACACCCAAAACCTTACCTACTTTGGCTGCTGTTGCAGGGAAAGTGTTATCCGGCGTAATTGTAGCAACAATTATAAAATCGATTTCTTCAGCGCTTATGCCGGCATTTGCAATTGCCATCTGAGCCGCTTTGATACAAAAATCAGAAGTATATTCATTTTCTGCTGCCACGTGACGACTTCTGATACCCGTACGGGTACTAATCCATTCATCACTGGTTTCAACCATTTTTGACAAATCGTCATTAGTTAAGATTTTGGTCGGAAGACTGTATCCCGTACCAATCAGCTGCGATCTTATTTGGCTCATAAGTAATATCCTTCGTAAATACTTTCTTGATTGAGCTCATCCAAATCTACTTTTTCAACTTCCTGACGAATAGTAGCCACGAAGTTTTGACGAACTAATTTAGCTGCATTTTCAACAGCCACCGCATAACCGACACCATCTGTGCCGCCATGGCTTTTAACGCTCAATCCATTTAATCCAATCAGCATTGCGCCATTGTATGCCCGCGGATCCATATTTTTCTTAATCTTTCGAATAACGCCCAACATAAACGGAAGGCCTAATTTTGCCAACAGAGAATGTTTTATGGCACGCTTTATCAAGCGAACGACCAAACGAGCTGTGCCTTCCGTTGCTTTAAGAGCAACATTTCCGGTGAACCCATCGGCTACAACAACATCTGCGGCTCCGTTAGATATCTCGTGCGGTTCAATATAACCGGTGCAATTTATATCCAACTGAGGATTTTTCAAAATTTTGAGGGCATGGCGAATCTCTTCTTTGCCTTTCATCTCCTCCGCCCCGATATTTAATAAAGCGACACGGGGAGTTTCAATATCCAAGGCGTGTTTAGCAAACACATTACCCATAATTGCAAATTCAGCCAAATTAATGGCATCACATTCGGTATTAGCGCCGAGATCCAGCATTACATATTTGCCATCTAAATGCGGCATAATGGTGCAAATTGCAGGACGATGGATACCTTTTATGGTTTTTAAAACCATTTTTGAAATAGCCATCAAAGCTCCGGTATTTCCGGCTGAAACAACAGCTTCAGCGCGTCCCGAACGAACTGCATCTATTGCCATATACATACTTGTGTTGCGGTTGCGAATAACCTGAGAAGGTTTATCTTCGTTTTTAACACGTTCGGCAGTATGGATAACTTTAGATACTTTTGCTACTTTGGGGTATTGCTGCAAAAGCGGCATAATCTGCGCTTCATCGCCAAACAGCAAAAAACGCAAATCGGGATTGCGCTTTGTAGCAATATTTATCCCCTCTATTACGACTCGAGGGGAATTATCTCCCCCCATCGCATCAACTGATATAACCAGATTATCAGACAAGTTTAAACTCCGTCTTGGTTACTTTTATTCTGCTGCTTTTTTTGCAACAACTTCACGTTTATCGTATTGTCCGCATGAAGGGCAAACGTTGTGAGGTCTTTTTAACTCACCGCAGTTAGGGCACTCATGATAAGAGTTTGCACCTAAAGCATCGTGAGAACGGCGCATATTGCGACGTGATTTTGAAGTTTTATGTTTTGGTGTTGCCATTTTCTTATTCTTTTCAAAAAATCATTGTTATCACGAAAATTTTCAGTTTGAAGTAATAAAACATTTTTTAACAAAATGCAACCTATTTTCTACAAATCTGAAAGGGTTAAGTGTCTTTTAACCAAAAAAAAAACATTTTGCAAGCATAATTTTCACTTCTTCAATTTTGCCAGCACTGCAAATGGATTTTCATCTCTCTGTTTTTCATCAAACTCGGCTTTGAACACGAACTCCTCCCCCTTTTTCCGAGGATAGTCATCAAGTCTCAGAGCCAACTGTTCAATTGCTATATCTCCGAGATCTATTTTTCCTCCGATGACAATTTCGGGCATATCCTTATCCCAATCATCTCCTTCTTCTTTTTGACTGTCAAGAGTTGCTTTTGTGTCATAAAGAGTCGTAAAATCAAAATCATAAACAGAAACAAAATTTTCAAGCGATATAACGCTTTGCAACACGACTTCTGCTTTTATATGCCCGCAAACCGTCAATATTGAGGTTTGATGATCCGACTTAACCTTAAAATCGGCAGTAAAAGCTTTGACTTCCGGCACTTGCAAAACAGCCGATAAAAAAGTTAATTCGGCTGCCGAAGCCGTCATATGATAATGCTGTTCGGATAATGGCAAATCAGCCACAATTAACGGATGTGAAAATTCTTTTTGCATAAATATTTTCCCTGTGTTATAAAATTTGAAATTAACGCCAATATGATGAGGATAAACAACTATGTCAATACACAAAATGTTTTTATTAAGTGTGGGACTTTTTCTGACTGCATGCAATAGCGATACATTTATCAGCCATACCGGCAATATGCCGGCTGAAGACAGAGTTGCTATGGTGTTTAAAGGACAAAGCAAAAATGATGTTTTAGAAGTGTTGGGCTCGCCGTCAACCGTTGTTCCTCTTGATAACGACACGTGGGTTTATATGTCTTCCGAAATTGAACAAATTGCCTTTATGGCTCCTAAAGAGATAAGCCGAGAATTATTGGTAGTAAAATTTGACAACGAAGGCAAAGTAGCAAAAATAGAAAAACTAAACAAACAGCATGGAGAACAATTGGAAATTGCCGAGGAAGAAACTCAAAATCAAGAGCAAGAACAAGGCTTTTTCCGCAAATATTTCGGCGGTGTCGGTCAGTATTTGCCCTTTGGAAACAGTAAAGGCAATGATATGAACCCCTAACCTTCATAATATTTTCCACATAAGAACCCCACGAAAAACGTGGGGTTCTTTATATTGTGATATTTTATGATCAATAAAATATCAGGAAGAAGTACTACTTTATTTTAAGGGAGGCAATTCATAGGAATAATAAGCCCATAGAAATAGCCATGACCGATAAAGAAACCCTACCCTTAAAAGCCGCACGCAAATTAAATATGTGGATATCCCATATAAAAACAGCAACTGGGAAATCAAGCTCAATCAGTTAGTCCAAGCCAATAACCGAAAATTTAAAAAGCTTTTGCATGATGTAGTTAAACGGTTGCCAGCTATGCCGGATAGACAGGGGTTTTACCCTTTGTTAAAGTAAAAATGCAAAATTTTGCAATAACTTTAACAAGGAGTAAAAAGAAATGGATATGTATCCGAAATATATCTCGCCGTTCGGGTATCAAACAAATAACGGCAAAATAGACAGCTATGGCGTTGACCATAGCGGTTTTACTACCAGAGATGAACTAGAATATCAATTTGCACGGGACAAAAGAGAACAAGACTTAATGAAGCAATATAACGCTCAAGGCATCACCAAAAACTTTCCGCAATACGGCACCAACTTTTGGGGCAATTCCGCCAATAACTATGGTTTTGGAAATTCTAATATTTCTGCTAATATTGAGAATATGCAAAATAACCCAGCTCCAATACCAGTGGCAACCGCAATACCGCAACAACAGGTACCAAACAATATACAACCGCAAAATACTTTAGCTAATGTATACGATATTTATAAGGATAAAGGGGTATTGGATTTGGGTATGCAATATGCGGAACCATCAGTTAAGACGGCTATGAAAGCAGCAGATTGGCTTTCCTCGATGCCAATATCAGATGTTAATAAACATCAATATGTAAGTTGTGTTGGAGCAACGGGAGGATCATTAGCTGCAGTTGAAACTTTAGCAGGAGGCATATATAAGGAATATGCAGATTATAATAAAAAAATGAATGATAAAGACTTATTAAAAAAATACGGTGGCAAATGGGGAGTTATTAGTGACGGAATTAAGGATTTAGGTAACGATATTACAGGTGCTTGGAAAGGATACTGGGCGGATAATCCTCAAGCATGTGAAGAATTGTTACCCCTACAATATAGAAATAAAAGATATTGGTAAGCATAAGAGCCGATTGACAATCGGCTCTTATTATTATAACTTAAGGCAAGTTGAAAGCAAGATAAGATGATAAAAAATAAGAAATCAAAATATATTAAAAGCTGTCTACTGGTTGTATCAACATTACCTTTTTTGTTATTCTATAGCGTTTTTTTATATTTTATTCCGGCTTTGTATGTAAGTTTTGTTGTTCCTTATTTAATTTGGAGAATTTGGGCTGGTAAAGATAATCAAAGAACACGGAAATATTCGTTAATTTGGAAAATTCCACTTATCATTTTTTTAGCAATAGCTATGTTTCATATAGAAATAGTTTTGATTTTTATCTTTGCAACAGAAATACCATTGATTGGAAAGATTATAATATTTGTCTTTTTGCTATTTTTATTGCGTTGCTTAACCTATGCAATAATGATTTTTATCTGGCAACCCAATATTTTGAAATCATATTATAAGGTATGGGGTTATGTTGGAGTAATATTATACTGTATTGCAAATTCATATTTTATATATTCTATATTGTAAATATATGATTTTCAGGTTATCTCATGGGCAGGAGATGCTGCACCATGAGATAAGCCATATTGTTATTTGCCCAAGTTTACTACTGGGTGAACAGTCCAGCCTCTTCCGAAGAAATCAGTAGAGTTGTCTGTATTGGTATTCGCAGAGTTACCAGCCAGATTAGGGTTATCGTTCAGCAAGCCCTGATAGATTGGCAGGAACTCATGACCCGGTACGTATGTATCGTAAGAGCTCTTCACCTCAGAATCAACACCTACCAAAGAGTAGCTTACCGGCTCCTTTGCCTTGTATGGAGAACGGCGGAAGGTTCCGTGCTCCTTCAACTGAGCCAAACGACCCTGATCATAGAAGAATCCCCAACGGATCAGGTCGTAACCACGACCGTACTCGCAACCGAACTCCTTAGGACGCTCTACATTGGCAATCTGCTCGAAGAGCTTATCCTTGGTATCGAAATCAGAGAGGCTCAGATCCTTCAGGCTGGCACGCTCACGAACCTGATTGATCCAGTCAATAGCCTGCTGTGTAGGACCATTTACCTCGTTCTCGCACTCTGCAGCACGAAGCAATACATCTGAGTAACGCATCATACGGAGGTTGATACCGCAATGAAGACCAGTAGTTACCTTGTCATAAAGGTTGGTACGGAAATTAGTCCACTTAGCGATAGGGAGACCACCATAGTTGTTGTTGGTGACGATGGTATCATTAGGAGTCATTTCACTCTTGTAAGCTACATTGCCATTCTCGAAACCAATCCAGTCAGACTCGTAGGTACCGATAGTCCAGTAGAGACGTGGATCGAGCTTGCCATCCTTGGTACGCTCCTGCTTGAAGAGGTTGTACAACCATGGAGAAGCAGAGAGGTCTGCCCATCCACCGAATCTACCTGGAGCGAAGTTAGACTCTACGGCATGACCCTGTGTAGCATTAGGACTGGTATTAACAGGAGTCCACTCATCATCTACACCCTGTGAACCGTAGTCGAGATACTGGATTTCGAAGAGGCTCTCGGCATTGTTCTCATAAGCAGAACCCTCACGGAAGTTGTCGCCATAGTTAGCCATCAGCTTGTAAGAGCCATACTTCTTGTTCATGATGTCCTTGAGTACGGCAAGAGCTTCGCTGTACTTATGACGCTGCATCAGAGTGCGGGCATAGTAACCGGCAGCAGCACCGCAGGTTGCACGACCCTTAGCCCACTGACCACCTGCATCGCGAGATGGGAGGAGAGTCATAGCCTCAGCAAAATCCTGCTCTACCTGATCGAGTACCTCGTCGTAGGTACTGTTCTTGCCATAGAGACCATCCAGAGAAGAATAGTTGGCGTAATCAGTAATCAGCGCAGGATTCTGGTAATATCCTGACAATGTATAGTAAGAATAACCACGAAGGAAGAGAGCCTGTCCCTTGATCTTCTTCATGGTCTCTGAGAGCGAAGCATCATCGCCTGTGGTACGTGAGAGGATGAAGTTACATACATTAATAGTATAGTAAGCCTCACGCCAAGGCCACATGG
>UQMA01000037.1 GCA_900542055.1 uncultured Azospirillum sp.
TATAGGTTTGTATCAAACTCGGTTTAACATAAACTTTCGCATTTTCAAACTGCTGACTCAGTTTAACCGCTGCTTCGGCTTCTACATGCTTAAGGTCGTCCCATTTGTACGACTTGCCGACATTGTCACGCGCCTTCTTGAGCAATCTGTCCCAAAGCATTGTTATTTTTCAAGACAGTAGAAGAGAAAAAACGTTAACTGAAATTGCGCGTTATCATTAAAAACAGCTCAAACATAAGTATATTTTATATAAAGAACATTCTTACAAAAACAATCTTCTAATCTTAATTTTTAACAAAAAAAGAGGCTTGTCTCACGACAAGCCTCTTCAAAATTAATTCATGGTACGAAAAAAAATTTAAGGTTAACACAAATCGGCTAACTACAATTTCGCTACGACCTCCTCATAGGAATAGAACGGCTCTTTTGCGTACACGACGTAAGTGAGCGGTCGAGAGAAGATGTCATTTGCAATCTCCTGCACATCACGCGCGCTCACCTGCCATGTGGCATTGATACGCTCGTTGATGTCATACATAGAACCACGTCCGAGAAGCTGCCAAGCAATCTCAACAGCACCGTCCTGAGGCTGAGAGAAAATGAACAACTTTTCCGACATCGCGCGGTTGCGTGATGTTTCCATTCGGCGATCCGAAGCGAGCGTGGTGCGCAAACGATGAACATTGGCACAGATGATATCAGTGAACTTGTTCACGTCTTCGCCATCGTGCGATGTTACCGAGATACGCAGTGTTCTCATTCCGTAATAACCGGCGATCTTGACTTCAATGTCAACATCCTGTCCGATGAACGAGCGCTCCAAACGACCAACGAGCATACTCATCAGCACGTTTGCTTCAGCAATGCCGGACAAACCAGAAACATCCCATCCCATCATAACCTGACGATAGCTCTTTTCAGCAAGAATGCTGTCCGAGCCGCCGGTATAGATGTCATTCTGAATCTTGTGCTTTGTACCAGGCTTAACATCGCCGAAACACTTTTCAACAAGAGCGTTGACTTTCTCAGCAGAAATCTTCTTGCTGGAAACGGCGATAACCATGTTCTTACCAGTCATGAACTTGTCTGCGAACTTCTGCAAGTCACAAACACCATAGCTTCTGATTGCTTTGGCATAAGCTTGGGTATTCCAAACCTTGCCGGCCTTTGCAAAGGCGGTGTGCTTGTAAAGAAGCTTCATCTGACGCTTAGGCAACGGAGCAAGATCGTTCATGTGAGCGATGATGTCTTCCGCAACAAGAGTAACGAGCTCAGCATTGAAATGTGGAGTCTTGACCAGATTTGCAATCTTAGTCAATGTCATCTCAAGCTCATCCTCCGTGCAACCTGTGAAGTACGAAGTAATTGTACCACCATGCACACTCTGGATGTTTGAAGACTGCTTCATCAGAACCTGCTCAAAGAGCGTGGCGATTCCAAGCTTAGGCTCATTAATATGACCTACGTTCACTGTCAAGGCAACATGTACCTGATCACTGTCACACACGTTAGCTACAACGGTAATACCATTGTTAAGCTTAAAACTCTTTCTTTCCATAGTGAAAAAATTTTTTTGTTAAAAAATAGCGTTAATAATCTCTGAAAGTATTTAGAGATATACACCGGACGAAAAATTTTGTCAACACTTTTTTCAACATTATGTCAATTTTTCGCTAATTTTATCATTCACCGACATACGTTTTATAATCAGCCAAATCCCAATTTATACCGCTTTTTATAATTTTCGCAGGCACACCGCCGATTAAAACATTAGGAATATCAAAGCGTTTATTAACAAGAGCCATTGCACCGACCACAGAATTTTCAGCCAAATAAGCCCCTTTCAACAACACACAGCGCGCACCTACCCAAACGTGATCTTCCAAATAAATATCATCCGGCACATTCAGGGGTTTGCCGCTATACTCATTAATCATAGTATGACCGTCTCCGCAGCGCAGCAGGCAATCTGCGGCAATAACGCAGTCATTGCCGATTGTAATTTTGGTTCCGGCTTTTTCTTTGGCTATAAAAGATGCATTGTTATTAATAAAACAGTTGCGCCCTATATCTATGGAGCAGCCATCAGCTATATAAAAAAACACACGAAGCATTCTTGTTTTTTTAGACGAGAGAATCGAAAAGAAATTATTATCCCCCACCAGTACCAACTGGCAATTACTGAATTTCAGAGGCATTTCGATTCTTACTTTATTATTATTGCCGTTAATCGTAATGGACAGTCCGGCGATTCCTTCCGATCCGACAGTTCGTTCAACACCATGCTCGACAACAACAACTGAATTGTTTGCCCCCCACATTTTCAAAACACCGTCTTCCTGCATGTCAAATACTCCCATAACTATATTTCGGTATCTGACAACAAATTTTATCAGTCCGCCTTGCCAAAGTCAAATGAAGATATATAAAAACAAAAAACTCTTGTCCGATAAAGGACAAGAGTTTTTCTAAAGCAGCTATAACTTTTTTATAGCCAGAATTTCATTTGGAAACAGCGTATAAACATTATATACAAATCTGTCTCCGGCTCTCAGCCCTGCAGTAAGCTTGCTCTTTTTAACAAACACCAAATTTCCCTCTTCAGTTTCTATAAACCAGGTATCTATCGGATAAAAAGTTACACTGTAACGAATTTTCATTGCAAACATACTTTTTACTGTAGCCTCAATCGGGTCGCTGGCAACAAGATAATCTCCCGCTTCCGGCTTATCCCCTTTGTCGGCATCACTTCCATCACCCAATGAACAGCCGTTGATTTCGGCAATTTCATTTGGACAGAAATTGAAAACCGAAAAACGAATATCATCGCCGACTTTAAGATCCTGACTGTATCGGTAGCGCAACATATAATAGTAATTGCCATTGCTCAACCGCATAACATACGCCGAAAAAGGATAAGGCAATTCTCTGCGCATCACCACAGAATACAGTTTTTCGATTTTCATCGCTTTAGAACTGCCGCTGACCGCATTGTCAGGTCTAATCGGAGGAAAAACACCTTCAGGTTCGTCACTGCTGCATGATGCAAGCATAAACGCAAATACTGCTGTTAAAATTAAAAAGATTTTTTTCATAATTTATAAATAATTGGTTTTGAGCTTATATTATATAATTTTGTCCAAAAATTTGCAAATAAAATTTATTTCAAGACATTTCATGTTTATAATCTGCTTATCAGTTGGCACAATTACCAATATATTTTATAATGCCGATTATATAATTATAACGATTCGGAGTTTAATATGGTTGCTGTATGTCTGCATAACGCCACTCTGCTGACCGGTTATTCCGCAATGAACAATTGCGCGGTGCTTATCAAAAACGGAAAAATTATTGATGTGTTTAATGAAAGCCGTTTTTTGCAAAAAAAATTCGATAGCGATGTTTCTTTTATCAATCTTGAAGGGGCATATTTGGCTCCGGGTTTTATAGATACCCATATCCACGGAATTGAAGGATACGGTACAGATGATATGGATTTTCAATCAATCCTCAAAATGTCGGAAGTTTTGCCCAAATACGGGGTAACTTCATTTATTCCAACTTTATATGCTGCTCCGAAAGACAAACTCTTCAAAGGAATGCTGAGCATTATGAAAGCCATGGGACATGAAAAAGGCGCGAAAATTTTAGGTATGCACCTAGAAGGTCCATTTATCTCGCCTGAACGGCTCGGTGTTCAAACCCCCGATTCAATCAGCCCCGTCGACCTTGATTTTATGCGCGAAATTATATCGCTGGCTCAAGGTTCTATCATCAATATGACCGTGGCACCCGAATTAAAAGGCATGCGTGAACTGGCTTTGCTCTGCCTTGAATATGGCATCATTTTACAAGCCGGACACACAAATGCCACTTATCAGCAAATGGTAGAAGGCATGCAAGCGAGAATTATGCACGTCACACACTTGTTTAACGCCATGAGCCGCATGCATCACCGCGACCCCGGAGTTGTCGGCGCTGTATTTATTCATCCTGAATTGTCTTGTGAAATTATCGCCGATGGTTTCCACATCAATCCAGAAATTATCAAATTTTTACTTCGCTGCAAACCCATCGACAAAGTGGTTCTAGTCACAGATTCTCTCAAACCGACAAAACAAAAAGCTGAACATTTATATGCAAACGGCGAAGAAGTTTATTTGGATAAATGTTTTTTGCGCAAATCAGACAACGTTATTGCCGGATCTGCTCTGACAATGATTGACGGAGTAAAAAATTTGGTTTCATTCGGTCTCAGTCCGGAACAAGCCGTTCAAACAGCCACTTACAATCCTGCTTCCATTATGAAACAGGAAAATTTGGGTTTAATAGCCCCTGGGTATGCTGCCGACATGGTCGTTTTTGATAAACAATTCAATGTTCTAAAAACCATTATCAACGGAAACATTTTTGAAAAAGGAATTTGCCAATGAGAGTAATTATAAAACCAGATTATGAAAAAGTATCAAAATGGGCAGCTGATTATATCGCTGATAAAATAAAAAAATTTTCGCCCACCGAAAAACGCCCTTTTGTTCTCGGTTTGCCGACGGGCTCAACCCCATTGGGAGTGTATGCCGAATTAATAAAAAAATATCATCAGGGTGAAATTTCATTTGCCAATGTCATTACTTTTAATATGGATGAATATGTCGGATTGGAAGAAAATCATCCGCAAAGCTATCATTATTTCATGCATGAGAATTTTTTCAAACATATTGATATAAAAAAAGAAAATATTCACATTTTAAACGGATTGGCTGAAGACATAAATTCAGAATGTGAAAAATATGAACAAGCCATTGATGCAGCCGGCGGCATTGACCTGTTTTTAGGAGGTTTAGGCGAAGATGGACACATTGCTTTTAATGAACCGTTTTCATCACTATCTTCACGCACACGCATAAAAACTCTAACCGAAGATACAATCCGCGCCAATTCGCGTTTTTTTGACAACGATATTTCAAAAGTTCCAACCACCGCTTTAACTGTTGGTATCGGAACAATCATGGATGCAAAAGAAGTTATTATTTTAGCAACGGGAGCAAAAAAAGCTAAAGCTGTCTATCATGCAATTGAAGATTGTATAAATCACAAATGGCCGGTCAGTGTTTTGCAAAATCACCGTAAAGGAATTATCGTTTGTGATACTGAGGCAGCAGACAAACTTGAAACAAACACAAAAAAATATTTTAATGATATAGAAAACCGCTGTTAATATTTATCGGCAAAAGATTTAAACGGCAGAAAATATATCTGCCGTTTTTTATTTATCTTCTTCAATCAGCAAAATTTTCCTGCCTCTGGTGTCACTAACCCCATAATCATATTCAAAAATTTTATGGCACATTTTGACCGGATATTCAAAAGGAACATCTTTTTTCATATTTTTATAACGATAGAAAACCAACCTTTTATTTCTAAACCAAGGGAAAGATATTTTTGTTTTCAGTTTCCACGGATCAAACCATGAGCCTTCAAAATGATGCACTGAATAGCTTTCAGGCGTATTGCAGCAAAAATAGTTTATAGGATATATTTTTGATTTTTCATCAATTTCAACAATATCTTCCAAAGTATAAACCTTTGAAGCGCCGCATTGTTTAAGAACGGGAACCAAACGCACGGTATTCGCCATGGTGTCCAAAGAACCATCCGGCCGAACAAAATCAAGATTTTTATACAAATCCAACATTTTTTTAATAATCTCATTATGCCGGCAGGCACCGATTACAGCGGTACCAATAGTCTTCGAGCTGCAATGTTTTTCCGATCCAATAAAAAAGTCAAGATCTAAAAACTCATCAAAAGGTTTTCTGATTTCAACATCAGTGTCAAGATAAATTCCGCCTTCGGAATAGAGCGCATACAAACGAAAAACATCAGAAACAAACGCCCACTTTTTATGTTGATAGGCTTGTTGAACATAGCGGTTATCATTAAATATCTCCAAATCTTTTTCGGACCATTCTCTGATTTCATATTCAGGCAGTACATTTTTCCATGTTGTCATGCACTTTTTAATCAAATCACTTTTTTCACCATTACCAAACCAACAATAATGTATTTTTTTAGGTACCATTGTATTTTCTGTCTTTCCTGTAGGATATTAAAATTAAAACAGCCTTTTATCTTATAAAAATCATTTATATTAATTTATAAAAATTAATTAAAACTTTCAACTTTTTTTATAAAATCAACAACCGTCTGATAATCATCGGTTTTGGTAAAAAACGGCGTTTCAGCAAGTTTTTCCAATTCTCTGCATATATCTTTTGCCACCAAAATATCATTAATATCTTCCACCGAAACCATTACTTTTCCGTTAGCTTTGTTCTTATCAGCGGCGAATTCCCTTAAATGCTCTTTTCTTAAACTTTCTATTTCCGCACGCACTTCATCTTCAATCAATTTCTGATATTTCGGAGAATATTTGATATAGTCAACAATTTCACTGTAAGGCAGTCCGAATTGCTTTGAAATTTTATCCACTTTTTCTATTTTATCCTTAAACAACGCCAAAAAATTGCGCGGATAAACACTGAGTTCATATCCGTATTCTTTACAAACCTGCGGGTACACCTCTGTATGTTTATATATAACCCTGTCCGCTCTCAGCAATTCTTCAGGAAAACTTTTTCCGGCCTGATACCCGATGCAAAAACTGGTAGTCCAAAAAATTGCAAAGCAGGAAATAGCCGTAAGAATTGGATATTTTGATAAAATACTTTTTGCCGGTGCCGTTTTTGTTTTTTTGCTTTTTGTAAACAATAAACACAAATTTGCGATAATACCGATTGCAATAAACAAACAACACATATAGAACAAAACAGAATTTCCTTCAAAATAAGGCAAAAATGTTGTTCCAAACCATAGCAATAGAATTGACAACAAATATATAGTTCCGCTGCTACCTATATCACGGCTTCGTTTTTGAACCAAAGCCAACTGGCTGTAAATTAAAGTAAGAATTATAAAACTGACTAAAAAATAATTTTTAAGCACCAAAAGCGACAATGAAAAAATTTTAAGAACAACACTGCCGAAAAAATATTTTAAACGTTTAATTTTGCCATTATAGCTGAAGAAAAATTTTCCTAATTTAATTAGTTTAATCAATAAATAATCTTCTACTTTTTCATTTTTAAGAGATGTTTTTTCTGTCATATTTCAGCCTCTCTGCCATGATTTTAATATATTATATAATATAGCACTCCCACGAAAAAGTAAAACAAATTGCCTTATTATAAACAGAAATCGCTGTTTTTTTCTCAAAAATCAATGCACGCTTTGAGGAACAAGATCATATTTTCGGGCAACAAAAAATGCCAGACCACGGCTGTCTGTCACCGCCAATTCTGTTCCGTCCGCTGCGCACAAGCGCCAAACACTGTTATTTGAAACTTTATCGCATTTTACAAAAGCAACTTTTTCACTGTTTAACTTTTCCATAGCTAAAGCGAAATTAAAATTTTCTTTTGTCATCTGACATATTTTTTGCATATATCATCTCTCCTTTACATTTTAAATATAGCATCATCAAGTTAAACATTGCCTAACAAAAAGGTTTTTTACAGAGAAAATAAAGAAATAATTTGCAAAAAACAATTTTACGTATTATACACTATGCCAATAACATTAAAAAAATTAAGGAAAATTAATGAAAGAAGAACTTTTGGAACTGACTGGTGAAGTCATCGAAAAATTACCTAATGCCATGTTTCGCGTAAAACTTGAAAACGGCGTTGAAATTCTTGCCATGACTGCCGGAAAAATGCGCAAATTCCGCATTAGAGTTATGGTTGGCGACAAAGTGGATATTGAAATGACCCCTTATGATCTGACAAAAGGACGCATTACTTTCCGCCACAAAGACTGATTTATAAATATTTTATCAGCAGAAAACCGCCGAACAATAAAATAAAAAACAAAATCGAAAGCAAATTAAAATGTTTTTCGATAAATTTTTTTATTGATTCTCCAAAAAAGTATAACAATCCGGCTACCATAAAAAAGCGCAATCCGCGCGCCACAACAGAAGCCACGCCGAAAGTTACAAGATTCATTGCAACAACTCCGCTGGCAATGGTAATAACTTTATATGGAAAAGGAGTTATTCCCGCTGCAAAAACTATCCATGCTCCATATTCATTGTAATATTGCTTAAAATTTTCAAATTGTTCAAGATAGCCGTAAAAAGACAACAACGGTTTGGCAATAACATCATAGCCGTAATAGCCGATTGCATACCCAAAATATCCGCCGACAACACTTGCAAAAGTTGCAATTCCAGCTATTTTCCATGCTTTTTTAGGTTGTGAAACTACCATCGGAATCAACATAATGTCCGGTGGTATCGGGAAAAATGAACTTTCAATAAACGAAACAATTCCTAATATCCATAAAGCGTTCTTTTTAGCCGCCGCATCAATCATCCATTGATAAAGTCTTTTCATGTAGCTGTTTTCCAATATAAGCATTCATCACAAACAGCAGTACATTAACCGATAAAAGATACCAAATCTTTAAGATTTTTCATATTTTCAACATAAAACACATTTTTAATGCCCAGCTTCAGTTTTAATTCTTTATAACGTTTCGGAGAAGAATGCACAAACACTGCTTTAGCCTCATTTTTTTGCAAAAATAATTTTGCAGCCTGCACATTATAGACATTAAAATAGGATATATTCAGCTCTTTAATAAATTGCACAGAAAAATCATCTGGCGGCAGAAAGTCGTCCAGCAACAAAACATCATATTTAGCTCCTCCCGCACAATAAGCGCTTGCTATCTGCGGCAATTTATCTTTATCGTCCGGATCATAAATATAATGCGAAACACCTTGCTGCCATGCTGCCAATTTATCATCATAAAGTGACACCAACGGAGCTTTGTCTGCAAAACCATTCACAACCAAATGTTCAACCAAAGCTGAATAATTTGTGTTTTCCATTTGAGAATTCAAAACATATAATTCCGGTTTAAGTTCTTTGGCATAGCTTACCAATTTAAAAGCATTTTCTGTCGAAAAAACTTCAAAACCATTATCTTCAAGCAATTGAGGATAAAAATCATTGTGTTTTTTATCGTCATCAATAATAAAAACCCTGCACATATAAGCTCCTTATTTAAATGACACAAGGTTTATATAATCACTCTTAAGTATTTTCCAACCCTTCGTTCTGTTTTATATAGGCACACAATGTATTTTTCAGCAGCATAGCAACCGTTAAGGGACCAACCCCACCCGGAACCGGTGTAATATATCCGGCTTTTTCTTTAACTTCATCAAAATCAACATCTCCGCACAATTTTCCATCAATTCGATTAATGCCGACATCAACAACCGCTGCGCCTTCCTTAATCCAATCTTTTTTAACCATTTTCGGACAACCGCAGGCCGCAATCACAATATCCGCCTGTTTGGTTAAATCAGACAAATTAAATGTTTTACTATGAGCAATTGTAACCGTGCAGTTATGGTTCAGCAACAAGGATGCCAACGGACGGCCGACAATAACCGAACGACCGATAATAACAGCATTTTTTCCGCTCAAATCTCCTAAAGTTTCTTTCAGCATATACAAAACACCTTGTGGAGTTGCCGCAACCATAGCAGATTTTTCATTTGCGTGGAGTCGTCCCAAATTTTCAAAACCGAAACCATCAACATCTTTAGCAAAATCTATTTTTTCTATAATTTTATTTGCATTTAAATGTTTAGGTAACGGCATTTGAACAATAATGCCGTTAACATCATTATCTCTATTTAACTTCTCTATTAAATTAACAACTTCTTTTTCCGAAACATTCTCCGCCAGATGATGAATAACACACTTCATGCCTGCAGCTTCAGCAGCTTTTTTTTTGTTTCGGTCATAAATAAGGCTGGCTTCATCATCTCCGACCAAGACCACCGCTAAATAAGGCTGTATATGCAGTTTTGAAATTTTAGCGGTCAATTCTTCACGAACTTTCTGCGCCATTGTTTTTCCATCAATAATCAAAGCCGTCATTTAGCTTCACTCCATAATTTTATCTTTTCAATCACTGTTTGATTTTTATTTTTCAGCAAAATTTTTTTCAAATGATTTGTTTCACCGCTGATTAATTCGATTTCACTTTTGGGCAATTTCAATTCTTTGCTGAAAAACTTAATCAACTCTTTATTGGCTTTTCCTTTTTCAGGAACACTGACAACACTTATTTTCAAATATTCATGTCCGTCTGCATCGCAAAAAATGCCTTTAACCGACAAGCTTGCCGCATTGGGAATAACTTTTACCGCCAATAAAATTCCATTATCTTTTTCTTCAAAAACCATCAGGCAAAAAAGAAGCGGCAAAACAAATTTTGCCGCCCTCCCTCAATTTGGTTATTACCACATCATTTGACCTAAAACAGCCAAAACAAAAAATATGGCGACTGGAACAATATCTACACCGCCAAGCGAGCGATATTTTTCAGGCAGGCTATCCGAAACTTTTTTATAAATCGGCGTAGTAACCTTTTTAACCAATTCAACACTTTTGTGCAAAGATTCATTTTTTGAAAAATCAACAATTTTATTGCTTTCCAACCAACTTGTCACAATATCAAAAAGAACTATCAGCGAACAAACAATAAAAATCAGCCCAATTAAACTCATTTATCTCTCCTTATTTTTTAATTGCTAAACAATTTAATTTATTTTTTTACGCTTGTCTAGCTGTTTTGTTGTTGTGCCGTTGTCAAAAATTTGAATTTTCCGGCATCAAAAGCTCTTGCTCTATCTTCTTTTGCTCCCAAACCATTATCTTTTAACGGCGGACGGCGACCGCTCAGACGAGCAATACGGGTTTTTATATCTTCTTGGTTTTCTTCTTCATGAGGAGCTGCTGATAACATATCTTCAGCTTTGCTGTTAACTGGCGACAGATAGTCTAAATCATCCCAGTGAAACAAAATATTTTCTTTCAAACTATCGTCAAAAGAATATTGTTCACGGATACAAACATCTTCCTCCGGCTCATAATCCGGTTCGTACTCACCATAAAACCAATCATATTCACCATACAAATCATCATCATCACCGCGATACATACGCAGCCGGCGCAAAGTCGATTTCGGCATATTCCAGCGTTCGCCGTGTTTTTTGAATTCATTCATTGCTGCCACCAACACAACTGCTTTGCGGAAACCCATCATTTTCAAGCTTTTATCTATCCGCTCTTTGGTTTCATCGCTGGTTGAAGGCGTGTTTTCCTTGATTGCATTACGAATTTGACGGAGTTTTACCAATTTATTATACAACTGATCATATTTTTTCTTTGCTTCGGGAAAAGAACTATGCTGATATAATCCTAAACAAGTCATCAATTCGGCTTCACGGGTATAGGAATCAGAAATCCAATCATTACGCTCGGCCAAATCACTGTCTGAAACATAGCCGTCGTTCATGTGCTGCATAATCTGTGAACAATCTTCAAACCAACTAAAATATTCTTGGCTTGAATTGGTTTCAGAATTTAACAGCTCTATAGATTCGGCAATTTTAAACTGTAAATCTTCAACCGGAACTTCATCTTTACCTATTTTCACCGTAGCGCGGCGCGGAGCCAGAACTAATTCTCTGGCAGCTTTTTGCACTTCGTCATAAGGTAAAGTAGGATATTCACGCTTTACGGCTTGCGCAACGATAACCCGCGGAGAAGCCA
>UQMA01000038.1 GCA_900542055.1 uncultured Azospirillum sp.
CATTGAATAAACAATAGACTCCGCAACATAAGCCGTTGCTGTCGCCGCCCCGTCTTCCAAACTCAAACCTTCCAAATGTTCCATCTTTTCATTAAACATTGCCCGTCCGCAAGCTTTTGGCGGTTGCAGAGCCAAATATTTATGATGCATAAGACTGGATAAAATTTTATCATGGACATGCCCAAGAACAGCCAGCCGACCATTATAATCAATATGCATTCCTCCATGCTTCATGACCCAATCGTTTATAACGGCATTTCCGGGGCCGGATACAAACGCCAGCATTTCGCCGTTGGCACCAAACCAGCTTATATCTGTTGTTCCTCCTATATCAATAACGACAAGCGGTTTCTGACATTTTGCCGTTAATGCCTGATAATATATCGGTGAAAACGGCGCTCCCTGCCCTCCGTTAAGTATATCAGCTTTACGAAAACCGGAAACCGTACATATTCCCAGTAATTCAGACATCATTTTTCCATTACCGATTTGATGCGTATAATGTTCAGCCGGATTGTGACAAATGGTATGGCCGGCAAAACCTATAACATCTATTTTTTCGGGATTATCATTTATAAAATTTTTTACTATATCAGCGCAAAATCGCGTAAAAGCTGTTTCCGTTCGGCTAATTTCATTTTCTACATCCAAAGAAACACCAGCACGCTTGCCGTCAATTTTGCGAATTGCATCACTTAAATTTTCTTCAAAAGGTATAATATAAGCAGGCCCGAAATTTTTAATATCGACGCCGTCAGTTTCTATTTTTGCAATTCCAACCCCTTCGTATGAAGTTGAGCTCATTATGCCAAGTGCCGTTAATGTTTTGATATTATTCATCATCTTACCTATATTTGTATATTATAATTTTTAATATACATTCAGCGGGTTAAAATTTTTATAAAATTTAAAATGAAAGAAGCTCCTTATCCCAACGGATAAGAAGCTTCTTAAAGTTACCATCGCTTACTTCTTCTCTCTGACTGCATAAACGTCATCGAGCATAGTATCATGCGACTTGTTGATCAGATCGGCATCCTGAGAATCGAGCTCCCCCAAAGGCTGTCCGGTAATGGCTGAGAACTTTTTCCAATCATCTTTACCTTTTTCTCCGGTGTAGATAATAGGAGTTTTCACTGTTTCGCGGACAAATTTTTTGCCTTGTTTAACCTTCTTCACATCAGTACGTGTTGCAAAAGCAAGCTGGCTGCAAAGAGGAACAAGCTCCTTATTGTCATAATTCAGAACGCCGTACTTGCCGTCCTTTTCATAAACAATAAGATGCTCAGGAGAGTAGAGATACATAGCTTTCTGCGGACCCACAATCTTTCCGTTAGACGGGAAGAACCAGTAACGAAGCTCTGTATTAGCTTCTTCAACGGCGAAGTGCTGCAGGCTATCTGTTACATTGCTTGAAAAAGCCGCAACAGACTTCTTAATCTTAGGCAAAACTTCCTTACCTTGAGCATCGAACAGTTCGTACGACTGGTAAGCGGCAATTGTACCGATGAAGTAGCCCTTCTGATACTCGACATTGGTATAGCGAGCATCGCGAATAGAAACGCCTGAAGCATTCTGTACTCCCATCAACTCACGATCGTCTACCTTCTGGGTGTAGGTTGAAAAACCATTGCTTCCTTCAATAGGCTCAACTTTTGGGGTATAGCCACAAGAAGCACACAAAACACTCACACAAATAGCAACGAATGCTACGAAAACTGATTTATTCATAATTATAATGTTTAAGTTAATAATTGTTGTTGATAATGATATTACCACATTTAAAATAAAATGCAATAGACAAAAATACTTTTTGTGACAAAAAATATCAAATTGTTGAAATTCATATTTTATATGCTAGTATGCACGGGTATTTATTAATAAGGACAGAAAAAATGAGTAATTTCAAATCACAGTTTTTTAATATTATGGTTGAACGCGGCTTTTATAATCAATGCACAAATGAAAACGGTTTTGACACTTATTTATATGAGTGCGAACAAAAAGGCATTCCAGCCGTGGGTTATCTCGGTTCTGATCCTACCGGCGACAGTTTGCACGTCGGACACATTGTACCGCTAATGATGCTGCGTTGGTTTCAAAAATGCGGGCATAAACCTTTGACATTGGTTGGCGGCGCTACTGCCCGTATTGGAGATCCTTCGGGCAAAGACAAATTGCGTCCGTTTTTGACAGAAGAAACTTTGGCTCACAATGTTGAAGGGCTGAAAAAATCTTTTTCAAAATTTCTAAAATTCGGAAACGGAACTTCCGACGCCTTGATGGTTGACAACTGGGACTGGTTCAAAAATATTAACTATCTTTCTTTTTTAAGAGATATCGGCACTTATTATTCCGTTAATCGTATGTTGACCATGGACAGCGTAAAAACCAGATTAGAACGCGAACAGCCGATGTCATTTTTAGAATTTAACTATATGTTGCTGCAAGGATATGATTTCTGCGAATTATACAAACAATACGGCTGCCGCGCGCAAATAGCCGGTTCTGATCAATGGGGCAACATCACTTCCGGCACAGAACTTGGACGCCGTAAATATGATGTTGAGCTCTTTGGTTTTACCAGTCCGATCATTACCGACTCGTCTGGCAAAAAAATGGGCAAATCAGAAGGCAATGCTGTTTGGATTAATGAAGAAAAATTGCCGAGCTATGATTATTTTCAATATTTCCGCAATATCGGAGACGCCGAAGTCGGAAAATGTCTGCGCATTTATACCGATTTGCCGATGGATGAAATCCGCCGTTTAGAAGCATTAAAAGATCAGGAAATCAACGAAGCCAAAAAGATTTTGGCTTTTGAAGCAACAAAAATTTGCCGAGGCGAAAACGAAGCCGAAGCCGCCCGCGAGACAGCCGTTAAAACTTTTGAACAAGGCTGCACCGGAGATGAACTGCCCTTTATCGAAAAAAACAGCGCTGACGGTTTGAGCATTCTAGATGCCATTATTGAAATCGGTTGGTGTTCCAGCAAAGGCGAAGTGCGCAGATTGATAAAACAAGGCGGTATTAAAGTGAACGATAAATCTTTGGATAATGAAAACTATTGTTTTTCGGCAAGTGATATTGACAATGGTCAGATAAAAATCGCTCAGGGAAAGAAAAAAATAGGACTGATTAAAATAAAAGCTTAAATAGATATTTAATGCCGGATAAAAAGCTGCCAGAAATAAAAGGCAGCTTTTTGCGTTTCAGATTGTGTTGCATGCCGACAAAAAAGCTATTGACAACACCTTAAAAAAAGCTATATTACACGCAAAGTAATATGGATAAACCTTTATAAAAAGAGTATTTGAAAAATGGCAAAAGCAATTAAAGTAAAAGTAAAGCTGGAAAGCACAGCCGGTACCGGTACATTTTATCTCGCTGAAAAAAATCCGAGAACCCATCCGGAAAAGCTCAGTTTGAAAAAATATGACAAGAAAAGCAAAAAGCACGAAGAATTTGTTGAGAAAAAATTGAAGTAGTTTTTTGTTTATTGATTTTTATACCGGTCTTTATGACCGGTATTTTTTTGCGTTTTTCAGGGCATCAAAACACCTATTGACAGTTTAGACAAAAAAGTATACTTTATTAAAAGTTCTACTTACATTATTAATATTTATTTATTATGAAAACAAATTACATTTTTTGCGCAGTTATCGGCGTGATTTTGGCTAGTACCGTTTATTATTTTAACGGTGTGTTGGTAATGCTTTCAGTACTTCTGATTTACATGATGCTTTCACGCATTATCTTAAAACAACGTGCTGCCATATTGAGGCAACGCTCGGAGTGGAAAGCAAACCCTATTCCGCCCAAACTGGAATTATTTGAAGCTTTTTTCTGGCATCAGCTCATTTCTCAACAGAACTGGTATCTTGATAACATTTACAGCATGCAAGATATAAAAAGTCTGATCAACCAGTACAAAACAGCAATTACAACAGTTTGGTGCGAACAGGCATCTTCATATGAAGAAAAGCTCAGAACATCACGAAAACTGGAAAGACACCTGAACTTGCTAACTTATGCTCTTGAATACAAACGTATAAGCGAAAATGCATAACAGGTAAAAATCAAAAAGAAGAAAAGATATTTTTTATCTTTTCTCCTTTTCTAAAAATAAAAAACGCTTAAAATTTTTTATATGACTACTTTTATTATTCTTTTAGCGCTTGTTGCGCTTGTGGTTTGCCTGATGTTTGGAGCAAACAGTAAAGATTACAGAAAATGGTTTATCGCCGGCTGTTTTCTTGCTGTTTTCATTTTGGGCATTTTTTCACATGACATCCAAGATATCCTTGGAATTTATGGATTTGCAGCCGGTTTTCTGGCTTTTATATTTTTGGCCATTGCTTCATACGTTATATGGCGCTTGGCTCGCAAACTCTGATTTTAATCCCGAAAAGCATTTTTGTGTTTTTCGGGATTTTTTATTTTTTCAAAAATTTGACTTTTTACAAATTTTATGTATAATATTTAGCGTTGTGCTCATCAATTTATTTGAGAAATAAGTGAAAAAAATAGTATCCCCAAATGAAGCCGCACTGCTTGTTAAAGAAAATTCATCAATAATGATTGGTGGTTTTTTGCGTTGCGGAAGCCCCTATAAAACCATTAATGAATTGGTTAAAAACAAAATCGGCGATTTGACCTTAATTGCAAACGACACTTCGTATCCTGAATATGATCGAGGGCTTTTGATTTCAAACAAATTGGTAAAAAAAGCCATTGTCTCCCATATCGGCACTAATCCGGAAACGGTTAGACAAATGAACGCAGGAGAAATCGAAGTCGAACTAATCCCAATGGGAACTCTAGTTGAAAAAATTCGTTGTGGCGGCGCCGGATTAGGCGGTTTTTTAACTCAGACCGGAATTGGAACCATTGTTGAGGAGGGAAAACAAATTATTGAGCAAGATGGAAAAAAATTCTTGCTGGAAACTCCTCTGACAGCAGATTTTGCTATTGTCTATGCCTCAAAGGCCGATAAATTCGGCAATGCATTTTTAGACGGCACGACGCGCAATTTCAACACAGTTATGGCCACTGCTGCACAAACCGTTATATTGGAACCCGAAGAATTTTCTGATGAACCGCTTGACCCCGCACAAATAACTATCCCAGGGGTTTTTATAGACTATATCGCTTTAGAGAAATAATATGGAACTTTCAAAAGAACAATGCAGAGAAATTATCGCCAAAAGAATTGCTAAAGAATTTAAGGAAGGCGATATTATTACACTGGGAATCGGATTGCCTACGGAAGTGGCTAACTATATTCCGCACAACATTCACGTTATGCTTCAATCAGAAAATGGAATGATTGGAGTGGGACATCGCGATTTTAACGCTCCAGAAAATGCAAAAATAACCAATGCCGGCGGCTTGCCTGTTTTTGCCAAGCCAGGGGCTGTGTTTTTTGATACAGCCATGTCTTTTACAATTATACGAGGCGGACACGTTGATGCCACCGTTTTAGGCGCTCTGCAAGTTGACAGTCAGGGTAATTTGGCCAACTGGATGATTCCAGGAGCTTTTGTTCCGGGGATGGGGGGCGCTATGGATTTGACCGTAGGCGCAAAAAAAGTTATTATAGCTATGGAGCATACAAATAAAGGACGCCCAAGAATTGTACATAATTGTACAATTCCTTTAACCGCAATCGGTGAAGTCGATATGATTGTTACCGAACGCTGTGTTATTGAAAAAACAGAAAAAGGACTATTATTAAAAGAAATAAATCCGCTTTTCACACTTGATGACATTCTACAATCAACCGAAGCAAATTTGATTATTTCCGATGATTTGCGGTCGGAAGTAGCTTAGTCTTTTCAGGCAAATAAAAACCTCCGCAATGAACAACTTTTATAAAGGTATTCATTGCGGAGGTTATTTTTAACTTTGGTGTTTTAATATATATATCTGATTATCAATAACACCAATACAGTTCAGATAGTAATCATAATCATCTGTCCCTAATGACGCGACCAAACGTTCATGATACTGATTACGCAAATTCCATAATTCATCTTCCGTTTTACCTCTAAGCGTTTTGCTAAAGGTTTGTGCATCAAATTTACGACGGAAACGTGGAAAATGGCACTTTCTCTCTTGTGATTCATCTGCATCTTGCATACTAAACAGAAAGCACGCCATAAATACCGCAATAATAATCCAAAGCATAGCTCGAGTTTTTAAGAATTAATAATTATTTTGGTTTATTTATAGCCTATTAGCGACTTAATAGCAAGAATTATTGTAAAAAATGCAATAATCAAGCTATATGAAGACACTAAAAAGAATACTTTCAATTATATCGTCTATATCGCAGTTATTTATCGCATTATATAAATTTGGCCAATTTTACTTGTTCAATCCACCAGTGTTATAATATTTCTTTTAGCGGATTAGGAAAATAATCAAAATCCGTAAATTCTTTACGTGCGTGTGCAAAATCATTTTTCATATGATTTTGCGCCATAGCTGTCTATTTTGCCGTTATTTGTTTGATACCCGAACGGCGAAGCATATTAATGCAAAAATTATTTCAGCATTAAACCATATAACCATCACCCGTAATGCGAAAAAATAACTATTTGTTTTGTCTTTATCCATAATTTTTGCATTTTTATATCCTACTTTTTTCACAGCCTTTGTCGACACTCCAACGCCAGCAATCTTTTCGGCATCTAAGCTCATTACCATCCCAAACCAATCCTTGATCCAGACAAACGTCAATTTTATGTTGAATAATTATTTCGTCAGAAAAATTATACATCGCAAGATAAACAATAAAACTGATTATAAATAAGCCATAAGCAAGTTTTCTTGTTTTGGAAAAAAATGTTGCAAAGAAGAATATTACACTTGTAAACATTGTCAGTTCATAAGTATAAAATATATTAGATGATGCAGGATGAACAATACTACAATCCATTCCAAACCATGCAATCATCAAAAACAAAATTATTAATTTGATGGTTGTTATTAGTCTTAATAATAGATTTTGCCTGTTCATTTATTTTTCTCTAATTAATTACTTATATTTGGTGTGATGCGTTGGGCAAGTTGCTCTTAAACTTTTACCTGCTGCAGCACCTGCACGACCTCTGGCGTTAGCTCTTAAATCACTTCGTGCAGCCGATAAACTATCTCTTTTAATTAATGTATCTGCTAGCTCACGAAGATATCCAGCTCCGGTCGCAACAGCAGCACCATAACGACCGCGAGAAGCTGCTTCATAATTTGCTTTGCAATGAAAAAAATGGTCGCTCGGATTTAAATTCATTGTTTTCATTGTATTATAATTGCGGTGCAAATCTTTAATCGGTGCAAATAAACCACTTCGCGTTGTTCCTGTTGGTAGCTTATAACCCTTGAGATAATTATCAAGGACTTTTGCTGTTTTATCGCCATATTTTGGCATATTTTCACTCCTTTTGTTAAGGTTAATATTAGGTTTTAACTTTAACATTTTAGAGAATATATTGTCCATGCCCTGTAGCTTGCTAAAATTTAACTTTTGCCATGCAAAAGCTTTTTAAATTCTCTAGCATTGGCTTGTGCGAGTTGTCTTAATTTGTTTTTTTGATTTTGAGGAACGTATGGAATCTTTATTTCTTTAGATTTATTTGATATAAACCATTCAACAAAGCTGCTTGCTGTTAATTTTTGATTATTTTGATATGTCCTTATAAAATATTCTTTTTGTATTTTTGCAAATTCTTCTCTGAATTGTATATATTTTTTATCTCTTTCTACACCTCCCTTACGAGCATTTGTTCTTTGATGAATTTTTATTATTGAACTTAAGGTTGTTTGGCGCATATCACTCCAATCGGCACGGGCTTCTTTCAACATATCTTCTGCCCAAGTAATGATTTTTTCTTGCAGGCTTTTATCATTTGCTAGGGCTTCATTATGCAGAATCAGCATATTTAACTTGCGTGCGGCTTTTAATGGTAGGATTTCTTTATCGGTCATGGCTATTTTAATCTAAAGTTTATGCTCTTTAATTAGGTAACAAAATCATTAAGTGCAAGGGTTATTTTATTACACCTCAACTCTTTCAAAACCTGTTTTGCTTCATCTGTTGGGATATATTTGTTTTCAAGATTGCTTGATAAAAAATTCTTTAACGTTTTCTTTTGAAATGCCGATAATAAAAAATATTAAGCTTTGATCGGATTTCAAACATTGTTTAACATTTTAAGAAAAAGCTCGCCATTTCTGACGAGGTTTCTTTTTTATTCATTTACAGGTTTTCGGATAAATCCAATTTTCGCCAAGTTTATAACATTTATCTAAGGTAAACTCGGCATCACATTCTCCTGTTTTTTTATTCAGCGGCATATTGTTGTTCAAACAAATTTCATTAAAAACTTTTTTGGGAACACATCCAGCCCCTTTATGACGACAATCCTTAAACATTTTTACTTGTTCAGCTGTCATTTTTATGCAACCGTTTATCTTATTCCAAACCAAACAATCTTCACGACAACGATTTTCTTGATAATCCCAAACATTTCCATTGTCTAAACATCTATCTTGTTCAAGAAAAACATTTATTCTCCAAAACGCAAAACATATAATAAGTATTAAACAACAAAATTTTAAAGTTTTTGACTTAACCATTTGTTTATCCTTACCAATATTTTTAATATATCTTTGTATGAGTGCATCACAATCTCCGTTTGGATATAATTACAATAATCTTATCCAACCAGCATATAATGGAAATAAAAAAACGATTTTAGCTATTATCCGATGATTACGCATATTACTTGTTCCAATCAGAAAAAATAATCCGGAAATAATTAAGCTATATTTACAGCTTTGAATATATAATTGTTGATTTTGATAGTTCCATGCACCAAGCATAGCTTCACTATTCCAAATAGGATCATTTACTGATGGAGGATTAAGATATTCATTCATTAACAACAAAAAAAATACAAAATCAAAAATAATATACCATTTGAAGTTCAATAAAAGCTCAATGATTTCTATCGCATTTTGTTTTATATTGGTCGTCATTTGTTTTATTTTTTTATGAAACATCGCATTATCCTAAAAATTATATATGCTGTAATTCTATATTTACTATTTCAAAAAAAGGCAAGAATAAAATTCTTGCCTTTTTCGCTACTTATAATTACCAACCGTTCGGATACTTTACATACACAGGAACTGAATCTTGGCAATTATCAAGATAATTACTTAATTTACCTGTTTGCCATGGTATATCAATACAACCAGCCGAACCTTTGGTTAATCCTCCATGTATAGAGAAACCTGAACGACCATAGGTGTTAGTATTGGTGTCAGGTCGTAGCCAAACTCTTTTTGTTCCCCATGCTGGTATAGAACCTTTCCAAGCTCCATAAGGTAGGTTAAAAACTTTTGTGATACCGCCCAACACAGCATCTAATAAACCAATGTTCTGTCTTTGTTTTTGATCAGCCCAATAAGTTCCTTCCGGTATCGGTCCGTGGTTTGCAACATTTTGATATACACTGCTTTGATGATAATCATCACCCGATTGACCGCTTAAATTGCCTTGTAATTGCCCATTCTGCAATTTATTGCCATTGTACTGTCCGTATTTATACAAATCAACATTGTTGCCATCAAATTCAACATAACAATTTGGATTATTTGATGTTTGTTGTTGCGGTATTGCGGTTGCTACTGGTATTTGGGGTGTGGTATTTTGCATATTTTCAATATTAGCAGAAATATTAGAATTTCCAAAACCATAATTATTGGCAGAATTTCCCCAAAAGTTGGTGCCGTACTGCGGATAGTTTGAAGTAATGCCTTGAGCGTTATATTGAGCTTTCAATTCGTTTTCAGGTTGACTTTTAAGCAATAAAACTATTATCATTATTAGTGAGCAGTGAGGTTATAATGAAAAAAATATTGTTATTTTTGGGACTATTTACAGCGGCATGCAGTACTGTTAGCGGCTATGATACAGAATTTAAAAATCCTGCTTTTAACCAATTGCTAAGCCCTCTTGGTAAAACGGTAGGTTATGCTTATTTAACACCATCGTCCATCAAATTAAGTAAATTAGATAATAAAGATAAGATAGATTACATAGGTAAATGCGATCTTGTTGAAAATAAACAAGACCGCATTACCTTAAAATGCGCAGGTGAATGGGATGATGGGTCAAAATCCAATAGTTATTTTACTTATGTAATAACAGATTTACTAAGCTCTACCTGTTTAATTATTGAACAATATGATTATTCTACTCCTAAAGAATTCCCCAAACAAGCTTCTTACGGAACTTACTGCATAACTCCACCAAATGATACAAACTCAGAATCTGATTGAGCGTGCCATTCTTTCTGCCCAATCATTTCTTTTCCAACCTACATCTTTGCGATGGACATTATCAGCAATTCCTTTCGCATCGCGATTATTTATCGTATTGTATAATTTAGGCCAATTTTGCTTATTTAATCTTCCTGTGTTATATTGTATATCCAATAATACTTCTTTTAATGGATTAGGGAAATAATCAAAATCCGTAAATTGATTACGAACATGAGCCAAATCATTTTTCATATGATTTTGCGCTAAACGATAAGCTTCATTGTTATACGCAGGTTAGTAACAGGTTTAAAAAGCGGATAGTTGTTTATGCCCTGATTATTCATCTGTGTCATCAGGTTGTTTTCTCGGTTAATCCGTTTTGCACCTAATAAAGCAGAAAGGTCGAGAAAGCTTTCGTGCCATTTCTGCTTTAATTATTAATTTTGATTAATCTATGTATCGTTTACAAATTTCTAACGGTTCTCCATTTGCAACACATTGTTCAATAATGCGTTTAGAATCATAATGATCATAGATTAGAAATAGAGAAATCAAGACACAAATTAACATCAAAAGTATAATAAAGATTTTTATTAATTTCTTAATAATATTTTTTTATATATCTTTGTATGAGTGCATCACAATCTCCGTTTGGATATAATTACAATAATC
>UQMA01000039.1 GCA_900542055.1 uncultured Azospirillum sp.
TTGTTATTATAATAAACCAGCAAAGGTTTATCATTGGCAATAAATTCGGAGCAGAAGCTCAAAATCATAACAAAAGCGAACAAAAGAGCCGACCAATAGGCTCTTTTGTTTTGTTTAAACGCTTTTATAATTCTATTGCTTAGCACTCAAATCCTCTTCAGATACAGGTTCTCTGCTCATTTTGGACAATGATTCCACTTTTGTTTCAGGAGCGACTTTTATTTCTCCTTTCATCATATGGAGATTATCCAATTTTTTTTCTTCAAGCGGAGGCAGTTCATCGGCAGAATGTTTAATCACAATTTCTTCCGGAGGTAACCCTGTTGCTTTTTCAGGCAGGTTTGCCAAACTTTGAAAATTATTTTGATTCCACATTCTAAACCAATCGACATATTTTTGATAGGCTTGTTGAGCTGATGTATTTGTGTAAGCCACAGAATTTAAATGGTCGCGAATGGCTTGTTTGGTTGTTTTTGAAGAGCTAACGCCTTTAAATTCCTCACATTTTTTACCATTGAATTGCTGGTTTATAATGTCGGGAATTGAACAAACCGATTTGTTGATGGTAAAACGATGTTGTTCAGGCATATAAACAGCGGCAGTAGCCATTTGCCCGTTTAAAAAGTTTTTCACCAAAGTTGCGTCTTTATCGCCTAACAAGTCATCCATACCGTTCAGTCCCTGAATAACAATGGTTGCGTTGGCCAGTTCTCCTGATTTTTGCAGATTTTGCATAAATTGGCTCAATTTTCCAAACAAGCACATCGTTTGGCGAAAATAAGCATTGCGCTTTTCAATAACGCGATTTCGTCCAACCCAAAGCTGGTTGTTTTTCGGCAGCCAACTGTTTATGCTTTTTAATTTGCACATATCATCATAAACAAAAATATCTGACGGCATATCGAGGAAAACAAAATAAGCATTGTCGCCGCGATCTTGTTCGATATGTTTCATTACCAAATCCAATGTTTTGAGCGAATTAACCGCATAAATATTTTTATAGCTCATTCCGGCAATAGGCGTAATATCAGGATTATAAAAAGTTTTTAAGCGATTGTAGAGAGTTTCGCCCAAATATTCAAACCAATTGGTACTTTCCAGCCATTGCGCTATTAAAATTTCGGTTCTGTCAAACACCGAATACAATGGGCTGTCCAATATCGCAGGATTTGTTATTTTTGTAACGCAGCGGAACACATTGTTTTGATTGTTTTTACGGCAGAGATTGATACCGTGTGATTGATAAGCACTGATGGCATATCCGTCATTTTTCAGGCGGTCAATCATAGCGCTGTTTTTTAAATAAGCTTCAAAATCATTGCGTTTCTTAAATTGCCAGTAGCTGTCTTTCATAACTTGAGTTTGCAAATTTTCAAGATTATTTTCAGGAACTGCATAGTTCAAACTGTCAGCGGCGTTGACATAAGGATTACGTCCGCCGACATAGGCGTTCGGAAATAATTTGAAACCAAATTTTGCATAAAAGCCGAGCATAACCGAACTTAACTGGTCACGATAAATTTTTCCGGCTTCATTATCTTCCAGTCCGGCAATATAACCATAAGCTGGTGCGTTAGGCAGCATAATATTAATAAATTTTTTGCCTTTTTCAGAGCTGGTCGAAGCGCCGGCATTTTCTTCTATTTCAAATTCGGGTTTTTCATAATTTTGGTGCAACAAAACGGCTCCGAAAGCAAAAGCCGCCGCACAGGCAAAGAAAAAACGAATTTTTTTATTGCTGAAAAACAATATTGCAAAAGCAATAAGAGCCAATCCTAATGAAATGTATGAAGCTGAATGTCCGGTTGTCAAAGTTGCTGAACTGAAATTTGCAAATTGGCTGAACATTGCTGTTCCGAACATATACATAATTCCTGCAGTTAATAAACTTAGCAGCAGTACAAAACCGGATAAGCAAAAATAAATTACAGCCGTAACTGCTCCAATAATGACTAAAGATGTCATAATTTCAGGTCGCAGCATTGGAAAAGCACTGTATATATTGCCGGCTCCGGATGAAGCGTATAGCACAAAATCAATAGCTAAAAGCGAAAAGCCTATAATCGTAAAAAAGATTAAATTCAGCCAATAATATAAAAGGGTGTGTTTTTTTACTTTACGGCGTTTATAACGCGGCGCCGGCGGAGCTGAAACCGGAGCCGGTTCACGTGACGCCGTTTTTTGTTCTGCTTCTGAATCAAAACTTGGTTCTTGACGGTCAAAATAGTTCATATTTGCCCCTTTTGCTATAAAATTTAAGAAAATTATAACCAATATAACAAATATGATAATATTTTAAAGTAAAAAACCCCAAGATTGCACATAATCTTGGGGTTAATTTCAGCTTTTGATCGATTATCTTGAGTAGAACTCGATAACCATATTCGGTTCCATCAATGTAGCATAAGGAACATCATCAAACTTAGGAACAAAAGTATATTTTGCTTCCATTTTCTTGGTGTCTACTTCCAAATAAGAAGGAGCTTCATGCAAGTTTGATTCAATAGCTGCCACAACCATAGCCATTTGTTTTGCGCTTTCTTTAACAGAAATAACATCGCCGGCTTTAACCATATAAGAAGGAATGTTAACTCTTTTACCGTTAACCAAAATATGACCGTGGTTAACAAACTGACGTGCAGCAAAAATTGTCGGAACGAATTTTGCTTTGTATACCAAATTGTCCAAACGAGATTCCAAAATACCAATCAAGTTTTCAGCAGCATCACCTGTACGGCGGATAGCTTCGGCATAATATTTTGCAAATTGTTTTTCAGAAACGTTACCATAATAGGTTTTCAATCTCTGCTTAGCCTGTAATTGTGTACCATAGTCAGTCAGTTTCTTTTTTCTGGCACCATGCTGACCTGGACCATATTCACGTTTGAGCCAAGGGCTTTTCGGGTCACCCCAAAGGTTGGCTTTAAGACTGCGGTTAGTCTTTTTCTTAGCTTTTACAATACTTTTCATTAAATTTTTCCCTTAAAATTAGGTTTTACATTATTGTCCCGGTAGTTTTCGACTGCAATCAGCCGAAACGGGGCATAAAAGCCCACATTCCCAGAAGTGTCTGCACTTTAATATAAATAAAATCAAAAAGCAAGTATTATTTTGTTTGCTTTTCAATTTCATCAGGGGCGACAATTCCGCCTGAAATAATAAATTTCAACGCTTCTTCCACGCTCATATTCAAAAAGACAACATCTTTTGTCGGAACAAAAATAAGAAAACCTGATGTCGGATTAGGGGTAGTCGGAATAAAAACATTAACCATATCTTGTTGCAAAACATCTTTTACCTCGCCTGCGGTATCAGTGCTTACCAAACCCAATATCCAAATTCCTTTGCGAGGATATTCCAAAAGTACAACTTTTGAAAAAGCTGAGGTCGAATCAGACAAAAATGTTTCAAACACTTTCTTTAAAAGTGAATATACCGTTGAAATTAATGGGATTTTTTTTACAATCCAATCGCCAAGTCGAATAAAAAATTTACCGACAAAACCAGCTGCAAACATTCCAATTAAGGTCATAACGGCAATCAAAACAATAATTCCAAGCCCCGGAATAGTTACCGGCAAATCATTATAATATTCTTTTAGACGCGGCGGCAGTAATTTTCCAACGCCGCCGCCAATCCACAAAATAACTTTATATGCCACATAAAAAGTCATTGCAACCGGCGCGGTTACCAAAATTCCGGTGAAAAAGTAAGCGCGCAATTTAGCGCCTAGTTTCATAAAAACATGTTTTTCGCTTTTTATGACATTTTGGTGTATTTCCTTAATTCTTTCCGCTCGTTCCAGCACCTGTTTTGAATGTTTTTTTGACATCTACAACTCCATTGCGTCTTCAATAATAAATTGTGTTTGATTGCGTCCCTGCCAATTATCACGGCGCAATACGCCAACTAAGTTAAAAGATTTTCCGGCACCATTTAACAGGGCTTTTCCCAACTCATTGTCCACACAGCGAAAAGCCATAGATTTCAGACTTCCGCCGTTTAATGAGCTTAAAAAACAACGAATATGCCCTGCTCCCACTATATCTGATTTGGTCAGCAATGCGTTGGCTAACATCAGACGCGGTTCCGAATTGCCGGCTCCGTATGGTTCTAAACTTTCAAGCTGTGAAATAAAATCCGGGGTTGCGGCTGAAATATCAATGCTTCCGTCGATTTCTAAAACCGGAGTTAAAGTTTGCCCTGCCAAACTATTTTGAACATACTGTCCGGCAAATGCGCGAAATTCTTCGATTTTATCTTCTTTTAAAGAAAAACCGGCAGCCATAATGTGTCCGCCGCCTTTGGTCAAAAGGCCTTTTTCTTTGGCGGCCATAATCAAAGCGCCTACATCAACCCCCGAAACAGAGCGTGCAGACCCTTTGACTTCATCAGCTTCAACCGACATTACAAAAGACGGAAGATTGTAGCGTTCTTTCAGTTTGCCCGCCACAATGCCGATAACCCCTTGATGCCAATCGTGCCCATAAACAAAAGCAATAGGATAATCCTGAGGTCTGCCTTCCAAAATTTCTATTGCCTGCAACAAGACATAAGCTTCTATTTCCTTGCGCTGAGCATTATATCCGTCCAGTTCGGCAGCCAGTTTAGCTGACAAAAAAGCGTCATGACAGCACAAAAGTTTGTTGCCCAATGATGAGTCGCCTACCCGACCGCCGGCATTGATACGCGGTCCTAAGACATATCCTAAATGATAGCTTGTCGGAGTTTCGTTTATGCCGGCCTTGTCAATCAAAGCTCTCAATCCCAAATTGTGCCTTTGTGACATAATGGCTAACCCTTGCCGTACAAATGCGCGGTTAAGTCCCAACAAAGGAACCACATCGCAAACCGTTCCCAAAGCGACTAAGTCAAGCCATTGTTTTAAATCGGGCTCTTTATTGTTTTTATAAAAACCGCGGTTGCGCAAACATCTGTTTATGGCGACAACGGCCAAAAAAGCTACACCCACTGCCGCCAGATATTTCAAATATGGATAATCGTCGCTTTCGTCCAACCGTTTTGGGTTTACAAGAGCGTAAACATTTGGCAAACGTGCTTCAGCTTCATGATGATCAAAAACAATTGCCGGTATTTTAAGCATTGCCACATAGTCAAAAACTTCAAAAGCCGTTGTGCCGCAATCAACGGTCAACACTAATTCAGCTCCTTCGGCAACAAAAGCGTCTATTGCCTGAACGCTTGGACCATAGCCCTCTTCTCGTTCAGGAATATGAATTAAAGGTTCTGCACCGACACTTTCCAGAAACAAGCGTAAAACCGATGATGAAGTTGCTCCGTCAACGTCATAATCACCGATAATAGCTATTTTTTGTTTGGCAATAATTGCATCTGCAATTTTTTCCGCTGCTTTTTCCATATCCTTGAGAACATAAGGATCGGGCATAAGGTTTTGCAGTTTTGGATTCAGAAAAGCAGGAATATCATCTATATTAATATGTCTGCCGATTAATATTTTGGCAATAAGAAACGGGAGATTGTATTTTTGCACAGTCATTTCGACTAAACGGTCATCAGGAGCCAAAAATTTCCAGATATTACCGCCAAGTGATTTTTTTGTTGAAAAATCAATCTCCACTTAAAACATTCCTTATTAGAAAAAGCTAGTAGCTGATATAAATTTCAGCGCGACGGTTCAGGCGTTCGCCTTCAGGCATAGCCTCGCTGAACAAAGGCCGGCTGTCGGACAAAGCTTCAATAACAATATTTTCTTTTTTAACACCGGCGCGGCGCAAAGCTTTAGCCACATTTTCAGCGCGCTGTAATGAAATTTTGAAATTAATCGTTTTGTGGGTGACAATATCCGTATCTTTGGTGCGGCTTGAAGAAAAACCGTAAACACGGATTAAGGCGTTATGTTTCTTAGCTAAACGTGCAATTTTTGCAATTTCGGCATTATATGACGAACTAACTTCAGCTCCGCCGTCGGCAAATAAAATGTTACCGATTTGATAGTTTACGCTAGGTGCAGCTTTTGGAGCCTGTTGACGGATAACGGGAATATTTTTCTTTTTTGATTTAGCCACCGTTTCGTTCAATTTTTTAACCGGTTCTTTTGCTTTTACGGCTGTTGCCGGTTTTGCGTCTTCTTTCAGTTCAGGCATAACCGGAACTTTGGCAATGGTTGTTGTGGTTTCGTTTTTATCATAGTTAGCATTTTTATGATCCGAAACAATAGTTTTTCCCGCAACCAACTGGTGAACAGGCTGATAATGTTCTGTTTCTTCGGCCGCTGTTTTTTTTGCAGGTTCTGAAGACGCGCAGGAAACAGCAAACAGGCAAACAGATGCCAAAGCGGCAAATTTGAAAGTATTCGACATAGATTTTATCCCTTTATGGTAACAAATTTATAATGATTCATAGCTTAATTATCAAACCTTGACAAGACTAAAATTATAAAGTTTGAAAGTTTTTAAAAAGCGTTGTTTTTGAAAAAATATTGATATATTATAAAGTACAGTTTTGATAATAGGAGAATTGAACATGCCTAAATTTTTGAAAATTGCTTTGATGATTTCATTGCTTGCATCTTGCTCAAAATTTGACAAACGCGATGATTTGTCCATTGTTGATGCCAATGGGGAAAAAATTGCCTATAAAGTAGAATTGGCGCAAACCGATGAAGAAATGCGCACCGGACTGATGAACCGCACAAAACTTGATGAAAAATCAGGTATGCTGTTTGCTCTCGGACATGTCAACGTGCCAACCGCTATGTGGATGAAAGATACCAAAATTCCGCTTGATATGATTTTTCTTGATAAAGACGGCACAATCTTTTGGATTTATGAAAATGCAGAACCTGAATCCACAAAGTTGATTGTTTCTCCTTACCCTGCTTTTTCTGTTTTGGAAGTCAACGCCGGAGATATTAAAAAATATGATATTAAAATCGGTGATACCATAAAGCACAAGTGGTTCGAAAATGCTGAAAAAAGCACAGCGGCTGAACCGGAAAACAAAGATGGCGCCGCTCCTGAAGCAGTTGCTGAAACAAATGTTGAAGAAACTGCAGCCGATAATGACAATATGATTGCGACTCTCCCCTTAGATAAAGACGATGCCGGAGTTAAACCGGTTGCTGCTGACAAAACAATCGGTGAATCCGTTGACGCAAAAATTATCAGAGCCGGAGAAGACGGGGTTGAAATTGTTGAAGAAAAAGCCGATGAAAAGGATGAAGGAACTTCTGAGATAAAAGAAGAACCGGCGGCAGAAACTCCTGCTGTGGCTGATGATACTGCCGAAAAAACGAAGCAGCTCCAAAGCCTGTTATTTTAGACTAGTTCATTCCAACATAACCACAAAAAAGGCGGAAAACATTCCGCCTTTTTTAATGCGCTGAGCCTAATATTATATTTTTTCTGCCAACTCTTTATAATTATTTCCTGTAAATAAAAAGTTTTTGCCGCAACCAGCTTTTTCAGCGGCTTCAAGGTCGCGCTCTTTGTCGCCGACAGAAACAGATTGTTTCATATCAATGCCATATTTATCCCGAGCCTTGATAAACATTCCGCAGTTTGGTTTGCGGTCGTTTCCGCTCAATTCAGGACAATAAAAAACATCGGTTATTTTTATTCCATGATTGGCAAATTCTTCTATCATGTATCGATTTAAATTTTGGAAATCATCATCAGTATAATAACCGCGGGCAATGCCGGACTGATTGGTTATAACAATAATAAGATAACCAAGATTCTGCGCTTGAGCACAAAAATCGAAAATACCATCGACAAAATCAAACTTTTCGATTTGGTAAACATAACCATAGTCGACATTAATCGTACCATCTCTGTCCAAAAACAAAGCCTTAGGCATAAAGAGCTTTCTCCACCAAATCGCAGACCAAATGCCCGATAGCAATATGCATTTCCTGAATATGTGCAGATGTATCGGCAGGAACAGGAATGGCATAATCAGCCATATTTTTCATCAGTCCTCCTTTACGTCCAACAAAAGCAACAGTTTTTATAGATTTTTTCTTAGCCATCTCAAAAGCCAAAACCACGTTTTTAGAATTTCCGCTTGTCGACAAACCGACCAAAACATCACCGGCTTGCCCCACTCCTTCCAATTGTCGTGAAAAAACGACATCATAACCATAATCATTGCCGATAGCCGTCAGGTTAGACGTGTCAACAGTAAGTGACAAAGAATTCATTGCCGGACGGTTAAGTTTATAGCGTCCGACTAATTCAGCTGCCAAATGCTGAGATTGTGCTGCTGAGCCTCCATTTCCGCAAAAAATAACTTTATGCCCGTCTTTTATGGCTTGAGTGCATAGCTGAGCAACTTTTTCAATTTCGGGAGTTAAAGCTTTAAGTTCTGTAATATCTTGCGACAATTCATCAAACTGAGCATTTATATATTCTTGCATAAAAATTAACCTTTCATTTTTTCAACTAAATTAGAAGTGGAATATCCGTCCAAGCGCGTTAATGTAACGGCTTTTCCGCCATAACTGTTTACATATCTGCCCTCAGGCCAATTTTCTAAAGTGTATCCTTCTTTAGCCACAATATCGGGGCGAAGTTTTTCAACCAAAGGCAAAGCGGTGTCGTTGTCAAAAACAATTACATAATCAATCATTTCTAATGATGCCAAAAGCATAGCGCGTGTTTTTTCATCTTGTATCGGACGCGTCGGTCCTTTATAACGGCGGACAGAGGCATCGGAATTGACAGCAACAAACAGTACATCGCAAAGTTTTTTAGCTTGCATAAAAGAATTAAGATGACCTAAATGGCAACAGTCAAAACAGCCATTTGTAAAGCCAATGCTTTTTCTTTGTTCTTTAAGATTTTTGACAATTTTTTCGGCTTGAGCCAATGTGATTATTTTTCTTTTTTGCTCCCAACCGTCATTTTGCACTTCACGTTCAGAAAGAGCATTTTGAAGTTCATCGGCAGACACGGTGGCTGTTCCCAATTTTCCTACTACAATTCCAGATGCAGTATTGGCAAGTTTCAAAGCATCCTTAAACGGAACGTTTGAGCCAAGTGCGGCGCCGAGAGTAGCCAAAGATGTGTCTCCTGCTCCCGAAACATCAAAAACTTCTTTTGCCACAGTCGGAATATGTTGCAAATCATCTGGAAATGCTGCAGAAATGTGCAGCATTCCGTGTTCACTGAGAGTTACAATCAAATTTTCTATTTTGAATTGCTCAAATAGTTTTTTTGCTCCTTCGATAACTTCATTTTTAAAATTCGGGGACAGCGGATTATATTTTTGACCGGTAGCTTCTGAAAATTCTTTCAGATTAGGTTTAACCAAAGTCGCACCGGTGTATTTTGCATAGTCTTTTCCTTTAGGATCGATAATAACCTTTTTATCGTATTGACGGCAGATTTCAATTATCATCGGTGTAGTTACAGAAGTGAGCAAACCTTTATTATAATCCGACAAAATCACTATATCCACATTTCGAATAGCCTGCTTTAATATTCTTTTGAACCGAGGAAGCAATTCTTCAATAATGGGCATCATTTCTTCTTGATCAGCCCGCAGCAGATGGTTGTTTCCCGCAATCAAACGGGTTTTTACAATTGTTGGATAATTGCTGATTTGGAGCAAATGGCTGTGTGCTGAAATTTGCCTTAACAATCCAGAGACCTTAGCTCCGTTTGCATCGTTTCCGGTAATGCCGATAAAAGTGGTTTTGCACCCCAAGGCAACCAAATTTGCCACCACATTGCCGGCACCGCCTAGCATGGTCTTTTCGTGCGAAAGCTTAAATACCGGCACCGGAGCTTCCGGCGAAATCCGTTCTACTTTTCCGTAAATAAAGCGATCAAGCATAATATCGCCGATAACCAGCGTTTTTACATTTGAAAAATTATCTATATAAGTTGTAAGCAATGACATATTCACCTCTTTACTTACTAATTATTTCACCGCAATAGGGAACTATTTTTTTATTTTCAATAAGTTTTTCTAAAGAAGAAATTGATACAGAAATGTTTTCCATATCTATGTTTTCAAAATCGTAAAGGTTATATTTCCACGGTTCTAATTTTAATAGCTTTTCTATAGTAGTTTTATCAAACCTATATCTAATAAGTTTTGCAGGTACTCCTCCATAAATAGCATAATCAGGAACGTCTTTGGTCACCACAGCTCCTGCACCTATAATAGCCCCATTACCGATTTTAACACCTGACATAATTATTGCATTTTGACCAATCCAAACATCATTACCTATTATTGTAAATTTATTTTCAGTGAAATTTATTTTTTTGAATTTACAATCAAAAATCTCTTCCCAATTTTCAAAATTATTATGATAAAGAGCACCTGAACAAAACATTTTATCTGTTGGATGATTTGATGGTCCTATAACAACATTCGGAGCAATACAACAATACCTTCCTATTTTTACATCACGCATATACGATGCTCTGGTATAGGAAAATCCTCCAATATATATCGTACCATCCAAATCAGAACCAATCATTATTGGAGCTTCATAACAATAGTGTTTAGCTTGACGTTTGCATAAATTTATTTTGAAGGCGACTTTACAAGTTTTGTTTTGTTCAGGTTTTAATTTTTCTGTAATCTGTGTATCAGTAATCAATTTTAATAAGTATTTCATATTCCAAAAAGCCAT
>UQMA01000040.1 GCA_900542055.1 uncultured Azospirillum sp.
TTCATTTTCTCCGGCAGCAGCCATTGTATTAATGTCATTGATTATTTCATTTTCTTTACCGGCATTTTTCAATTCCGCATTGCATATCTCCGCAATTTTCGCAATTGTCAAACTGCCTTTATGAATAAAAAAACGAGTATCAACCATATAAAAACTCCTTTATTTTCGGTATTACAATCTTGCTCCAAAGTTCAATCTGAAGACTTGAGTTTCATCATAATCTTCTTTAACAATCGGGAAGCCAAAGTCCAAATCAATTTTGCCCATCGGTGAAAGCCATGTAAATCCGAAACCGACAGAGACGCGCGGCGATGATGAATATTCAACAATATCATAACTTACATTATCCGGTTTACCGATTGTACCGACATCGACAAAAGTACGTCCTTTTATGCCGACTTCATCCAATCCGATTGGAAAAGCCAATTCTGATCCGCCGTAAACCATCCAATTTCCGCCCAAAGCATCTTTGGTATACTTATCACGGGCTCCGATACCGGCACTGTCAAAACCGCGCATAGTAGATCCACCCAAGAAATATCTTTGAGCCAAACGAACATTCTCATTACCATAACCGGTAACATAACCACCGTTAATGAACATCTTTAAAGTATAATCTTCAAAAAATGTATAATACAAATATGATTTTGCATCAAAACGCAAATATTTATCATCACCGCCGGCACCCGACACATCATTGCCGAACGACAGATAATAGCCCTCTTTCGGATCAATCGCGCTGTCACGTTTATCATAAGCTAATGTTTGACCGAAAGCCGAATCAACATATTTACCTTCTTCATTTTGAATATAAATTGAAGAATGGCGGCTGACATTCTTAATTTCATCTTGTTTCAGAGTATATCTTACCGATTGTGTCAAATCATCGGTATATTTCCAACCGAAACGCATACGACCGCCCGTAACGATTTCATCATAAGAAGATTCATCCTGATAATCTGTTTCACTGCGGAACAAATCGACACCGGCGCTCAGAGGAAGCCCCATAAAATATGGTTCGGTAAAGTTAATGTTATAATCCTGTTCGCGTTGGGAAATTCCAACATCAAATCCCAATTGCTGTCCTTTACCGCGAAAATTGTTTTCAGTTACGCCGGTTCTGATTAAAGCTCCATTAACCGTTGAATAACCTACGCCGACATTGAAATAACCAGTCGATTTTTCGGTTACATCAACATTCACATTGGCTTTGTTCTGATCATCGGTCGGAGCCGTCTGAATATCGACTTTGCTGAAATAATTCAAATTTTCAATATTTCTGCGGGAAGCGCGGATTTTAGCTGCATTAAAAGCATCACCTTCATTCAAACGGAACTCGCGGCGAATAACTTCATCATAAGTGCGGGTATTTCCAGTAATGTTAATACGGTCAATAAAAATACGGGCTCCTTCACGAATACGGAAAGTAATATCCATTGTGCCGTCTTGCATATTTTTATTTAATACCGGTTCAACTTCAACAAAAGCAAAGCCTTTTTTACCTAATTCTTCAGTCAAAGCATAAACGCTCTTTTCAACGGCATCGGCATTATACCAATCACCCTTGCTGATTTCGAGCTCACGTTTAAGTTTTTTAACTTTAACATCGGGAATAGTCGATTTTATATCGATATTACGGATTTTATAGCGTTTTCCTTCTTCCAAAACCATTGTAATAATAAAAGATTCACTATCAGGACTTAACTCTGCAACTGCCGAAATAACACGAAAATCGGCATATCCGCGTTTAAGATAAAAACGACGCAGCAGCTCTTTATCATAATTTGTCTTTTCCGGATCATAATTTTCTGACGATGAAAAAATACGCCACCAACGTGTTTCCTTACTGAGGATTTCGCCTTGTAAATCGCTGTCAGAATAGTGTTTGTTGCCGACAAAATTAATTTTGGTAATTTTTGCCAATGGTCCTTCATCAATTTCATAAATCAAATCAACACGATTTTGATCACGTTCAATAACCTTAGGTTCAACAGCCGCGGCATAACGCCCCACTCTTTTATATATGTTCAAAATGCGCTGTGTGTCTTCCTGCACTTTGGCCACACTGTAAATAGAACGCGGTCCTAACTGCACTTCGCTTTCGAGCATTTTGTCGTCAACTTTATCATTTCCATCAAAGAAGCGTTTGTTAACAATCGGATTCTCAGATACTTTAATGTCTAAAATATCGCTGTTCATATTAAATTTTACATCTGAAAAGAGCCCCGTTGCATAAAGCTTTTTAAAGGCGTCATTCAGCTGATCTTCTGAAACATCGCTGCCAGAAGCTATATTGACATAAGATAAAACTGTTTCGCGCTCCACACGTTGCAAGCCTTCAACATTAATTTTGTTAACTTGCACTGCCAACGCATCTGATACATTCATCACACACGGCAACAATGCTGCAAAATATATTTTTTTCATTTTTATTTCCTTAAAAATTATATTGCAATTTTAGACAAATAATCTCTTGAACAGATGAACAACATCATTCCAGGTTGCAAAAATCATCAGAGCGGCAAGCAAAGCAAAACCGCACTTAAACAAAAATTCCTTAACCTTTTCATTCACTTCTCGGTGAGTTATGATTTCCACCAAAAAGATAACGACATGTCCGCCATCGAGAACAGGTATCGGAAACAAATTAATCAACCCCAAATTGATAGATAATAGAGCCATAAATGCAACAAAATCAATCCAACCGCTTTTTTTAGAAATATCACCCGACATTTCGGCAATTCTGATAATGCCGCCCAAATCTTCGGTGCCCCTTTGACCGGTAATCATTTGTTTTATTCCGCGCAAAGTGCCTACTGTCACTCTCCAAGTTTCATTTCCGGCAGCGGCAAAAGCTTCAGGAAATGAAAGTTTTTCGTGATCAAGCTCTATGGAAGACTTGGATTTAATCCCTAACATCGGCCGTTCTACTTTTGTACCGTTTTCTTCCATATCAACTTTTTTGAGTTTTACATCAAATTCCAAACGTTCGCCATCGCGCAACAAAACAATATTTGCTTTTCCGTCGACAGTCAAAGCAATTTCTGTGCTGATGTCATTAAAAGTTTTTATTTTATGCCCGTTTATTTCAACAATACGATCATCATTTTTAATTCCGGCTTCAAAAGCAGCTCCATCGGGAACAACTTCTCCCACAACCGGAGGAAAAGTGAAACGCCCTAAAAAGGCAAACATCAAAGCAAAAACCACAATTGCAAACAGATAGTTAAATCCGGGACCGCCAAGCACAATAGCCAATTTTTTCCATGGATTTTGAAAAGCAAAAGCTTTCTTTTTGTCTTCTTCGCTCAAATTTTCGACAGCCTGAGTATCCTCGCCGGCTGAAGCTCCGTTGGCATCGCCCAAAAATTGGCAATATCCCCCCAAAGGCACCAAACAGATTTTCCATTTTGTATTATGTTTATCGGTAAAACTGCATAACTCTTTACCAAAACCGATTGAAAAATCTGTTACTGCAACGCCGCAAAAACGAGCAATCAAAAAATGACCGAATTCATGAACAAAAACTAACACTCCGAGAAGAACGATAAACGGTACGACATAATAGAGCGCATTTAGCAAACTTTCCATTTAAACAACCCCTTAATGAATATATTCAAAATAGAGAACAATACAGACTAACAACACGGGAGCTGTAAAAATTAAACCATCAATACGATCGAAAACACCGCCGTGTCCGGGAATAAGGTTGCTTGAATCTTTAACCCCGACTTTCCGTTTGATAGCCGATTCAATCAAATCTCCAATCTGTTCAACTACAGCTAAAAGAGCAGCAACAGCCATATAATTATTATAATCCGGCCAACCGACATAATAAGCAAAAGCACCACCGACCGCAGCGGCTAAAGCCATTCCCCCTGCGAGTCCTGACCATGTTTTATTTGGACTGATTGCCGGAGCTAATTTTGGACCTTTTACTGTTTTTCCAACAGCATAACCGCCTATGTCAACACTCCATACAACCAACAGCAGCCACAAAACGGCTAACGGCGATAAAGAAATCATAAACCACATCAATGCCCCGATGCCGATAGAAATGTAAGGAACGCCCAAAGTCAAAAGCCAGCGATGTTTTTCATTTTTGGCTTTGGCAAATACTAACGCTGTGCACAAAGCCATAAAAATGAAAATGCCGAACCAAGACTGAAGCAATACAGCAACAGACATAGATAGTGTATAAATAACAGCATACATATCTTTTTTATCAGATGCCGTCATATTGCTCCATTCCCATGACAACAAAGCACCTATAGTCAACAGCAAAAAAATATAATAAGGAAACCCCAAAAAGATACTGCCAATAACAACCGGCCCCAAAATAAGCGCGGTTACTGTTCTTTTGAATAGGTTATTTTTTACCATATCTTCTCTCCCGAGTATTATAATTTTGTATAATTTTAACCAACTCTTCACGTCCGAAATCAGGCCATAAAACATCGGTAAAATAAAGTTCTGAATAAGCTATCTGCCAAAGCAGATAATTGCTGATACGTTGTTCTCCGCTAGTGCGGACGACCATATCCGGATCTGGAATATCCGCCGTATACAGAAATTTTGAAAAAACAGTCTCATCAATTTCAGAAACTGACAAATCTCCTTTTTTTACTTTTTCGGCCACACCTCTGACCGCATGCAAAATTTCCTGACGCGAACCGTAACTGATTGCCAAGCATAGCGTAAAATCACTATTTTTCTCGGTTTCTTTTTCTATTTTTTCCATTTGTTCCACAATATCCCTATCCAGCATATTGCGTTCGCCGAGAAAAATAATACGCACATTATTTTTTTGCAATTCGGAAAAACCGTTTTTAAGATACTCGCGCAGCAAAGACATCAAAGCCTTTACTTCATCAGGACTGCGCTGCCAGTTCTCAGTTGAAAAAGCGTACAACGTCAGATACTCAATGCCCAAATCTTTTGCATCTCTGCATACATGCTCCAAAGTTTTTGCGCCCTGTCTATGGCCGGCAACTGACGGCAATCCTCTTTTTTTTGCCCAACGGCGGTTGCCATCCATAATAATTGCCAGATGGCGAAGAGAACAGTTTTGACTATTCACGTTCGACTTCCTCTCTAGACCTGCATAATGTCTTTTTCTTTTTGAGCCAAAACTTCATCGACTTTTTTAATGCTGTCATCAGTCATTTTTTGAATTTCGTTCTCATAGCGCTTTTCTTCATCTTCAGAAATGACATTGTCTTTTTTAAGTTTTTTTATACCGTCCAAAGCATCGCGGCGAATATTGCGTACGGCAACTTTGCTTTGCTCTGAATATTTTCCGGCAACTTTAACCAATTCTTTGCGTCGTTCTTCACTCAACGGCGGAATTGGGATACGAATAAGCTGACCGTCCGAAACAGGATTTAACCCCAAATCGGATTCCTGAATCGCTTTTTCAACAGCCTTAGCCAACCCTCTGTCCCAAACACTGACAGACAGGCAACGAGCATCGGGAACACTGATTGTTCCAACTTGCGAAATTGGTGTTTGAGAACCATATGCGTCAACAACGATGCCATCCAGCAAACTGGCATGGGCACGCCCTGCACGAAGCCCGCCTAAATCCGATTTAAGCGCTTCAATGGTCTTTTCCATGCGACTTTTGGTATTTTCTTTAATTTCCGAATAATCTGCCATTTGTTTCCTCTTTTATTATGAATTGATTAATGTGTAGTTGCCTTCGCCGCAAACAGCTTTAAGCAACGCGTTTTCACCTTTCTGAGCAAAAACGATAATTGGTATATTATTGTCTTTTGCTAAAGCAACAGCTGTTAAATCCATCACTTTAAGCCCCCGCTGAATAACCTCGTCATAACTGATACGTTCATACCTTTCAGCCGAAGCGTTTTTCTTCGGATCATCGGAATAAACGCCATCGACCTGAGTAGCCTTCATTAAAACATCGCATTCCATTTCCGAAGCGCGCAGCGCTGCGCCGGTATCAGTGGTAAAATAAGGATTGCCCGTTCCGCCGGCAAATATAATAACGCGTCTTTTTTCCAAATGACGTAAAGCGCGGCGATAAATAAAGTTTTCACATACTGCCGGAATATTAATACCGGATAAAACGCGGGCCGGCGTTCCGATTTTCTCCAAAGCATTTTGCAAATACAGGGCATTCATAACCGTAGCCAGCATTCCGACCTGATCGGCAACCGAGCGGTTAAGCCCTTTTGAGGCTTCTTTGGCACCGCGAAAAATATTGCCGCCGCCGACGACTATACAAACATCAACGCCGTCATCGTGCACTGTTTTTATTTGTGCGGCAAGCGAAGCAATAACCTGTTCATCCATACCGAAAGCTCTTTCTCCCATAAGCCCTTCGCCGGAAAGTTTTAACAAAATGCGTTTATATTGAGGTTTCATTTCAAAGCCTTTTCTTAATTTGTTTGCTTTATATTAAACAATTAAATTACTTTGTCATCAATATTTTCATATTTTACCCCATAAAACTTATACTTTTACCACAACAAAGTTTCGTTTTGCCCAAACAGGGGAAAAAGTTCAAAAAAATATTTAAATCAAAAGACTTTTGCATTAAAGCTGATAGTAAAAAAATAAAGAAAGGACACCATCATGTTACACACATTTTTACTTTCAGCCGCCGGCGGATATTTTTTAGGCTCTATTCCTTTTGGTTTGGTTCTGTGCTGGATAGCCGGACTTGGAGATATTCGCAAAATCGGTTCAGGAAATATAGGAGCCACAAATGTTCTGCGTACCGGACGCAAAGACTTAGCGCTGCTGACAGTGTTGCTTGACGCGTCAAAAGCCGGTTTTTCCGCTTGGCTGGCAGGATATTTGGCGTCAAACTCAGAGATTATGTTTTTAGGCATGATGGTCAAAATAAATTTATTAGCCGCCCTTATCGCCGGATTGGCCGCTATTTTAGGACACAACTTTCCGATTTGGCTTGGTTTCAAAGGCGGAAAAGGCGTTGCATCTGCTTTTGGATTTATTCTTGTAATGAGTCCAACCGTTGCTCTTTTGGCATTGGGAACCTGGCTTATTTTTGCCTTTGCTTTCCGCTATTCTTCTTTGTCTGCAATTGCCGCCGCAGTATTAACTCCTGTTTATGCCTATTTCTTTGCCGGTGAAGCTGAAGCTTTGGTTTTCAGCTTTATTGCAATTTTGGTTTTAATACGCCACCATGCCAACATCGCCCGCTTAATAAAAGGCACGGAAAGTAAAATCAGCTTCAAAAAGAAAGCTTAAATGGCAAACATTAGTCAAATTATCGACTGCTTGCGGCTCATCAATACAGAAGGTATTGGAGCCGTAAGCTATGCGAAATTCATAAAAACCTATGGCACTGCCGCAGCTTCATTAGCCTTTTTATCAAAACAAAACAAAAAAATCCCTTCACTGAATTGGGCGGAAAAAGAAATTGAGCTGTCACAAAAATATAATGTGCGGATTCTTTTAACCGATGATGAAGATTACCCTCTTTTATTAAAAAATTTACATGATGCGCCGCCTGTTTTATATGCCAAAGGAAAGACTGAATTATTAAACGCTCAGCCGGCTGTTGCCGTTGTCGGCAGGCGCAACGCCAGTTTGAATGCCAGAAAACTTACCGAAAAAATAGCTTTTGATCTTACCGAAAAAAATGTTTTGATTATATCGGGTATGGCGCGGGGAATTGATGCCGCCGCCCATAACGGTGCATTAGAAGCCTGCTCCGGACATGGTTCAACCATCGCCGTATTAGGAACGGGAATTGATAAAATTTATCCTCCTGAAAATTCTAATTTGTATCATCTTATTGAAAATCAGGGATTATTGCTCAGCGAAGTTCCTTTCAACAGCTCGGCAACAGCAGCGAACTTTCCTCGCCGCAACCGTATTGTCGCCGGTTTGAGCGCCGGCGTTTTGGTAACGGAGGCTTCAGAAAAATCAGGTTCGCTGATTACGGCAAAATTCGGCGCGGCGCAAAACAAATTGTTGTTTGCCATTCCGGGAAATCCTCTTGATCCCCGCGCTGCAGGAACAAACCGCCTGTTAAAATCAGGCGCTGTTTTAACGGAAAGCGCCGAAGATATTTTGAAAGTCTTAAACTCTCCGCAAAATATTTTATCCAAACCCAAGCCAGCCGATTTCTGCGGAGATTTATTTACAAATGCTCTTGACAATTGCACAAAAACTACCGATATTTCAACTAATCCGAAGTACCCGATTGAAGATTTTTTGTCGGCGGAACCAGCGGATATAGACGAAATCATCCGATGTTCAGAACTGGATACGGCAACGGTTATGATGCAAATTCTGGATTTGGAAATGGAAGGAAAAATAATCCGCCTGCCCGGCAATAAAATTGCATTAAGCGGTAAAACAAGAAAGTAAACAGACAATGAAACTTGTGATTGTAGAATCTCCGGCAAAAGCCAAAACAATTAACAAATATCTTGGCGATGACTATAAAGTATTAGCCAGTTTCGGGCATATCCGCGATTTGCCGAGCAAAGACGGTTCCGTACAACCTGACAATGACTTTGCTATGACATGGGAATTGAGTTCCGGCGGACAAAAACGTTTGAAAGATATTATAACCGCTGTTAAAGATGCCGATACCATTATTCTCGCATCCGACCCTGATAGAGAGGGAGAAGCTATCGCCTGGCATATTCTTGAAGAATTGAAATCACGCAATAAAATCAAAGATAAAAAAATCGAACGCGTGGTTTTCCACGAAATTACCAAATCAGCTATTACCGAAGCTATTAAAAATCCGCGCCAAATTGATGAAAATTTGGTTTCGGCCTATATGGCGCGCCGCGCTCTTGACTATCTGGTAGGTTTTAATTTGTCGCCGGTTTTGTGGCGCAAACTTCCTGGCTCTAAATCGGCTGGACGCGTGCAATCCGTTGCTTTACGCTTGATATGCGACCGTGAAATAGAAATCGAAAATTTCAAGCCTGAAGAATATTGGACCATAGATGCTGAGCTGTTCACCTCCAAACAAGCATTGATAAAATCGCGGTTAGTTGTTCTTGACGGCAAAAAGCTGGAAAAATTTGATATTAACAGTGAGGAAAAAGCTCTTGCCGCTAAAGCAAAAATTGAAGCTGCAAATTTTTCGGTAGCCAATGTCGAACGCAAAAAAGCCAATCGCTACCCTGCTCCGCCTTTTACAACCTCTACATTGCAGCAAGAAGCAGCCCGCAAGCTGCGTTTTTCTGCTAAAAAAACCATGCAGATTGCACAAAAGCTGTATGAAGAAGGCTATATCACCTATATGCGTACCGACGCCGTAAACCTGTCAAAAGAAGCTATTGCAGCCTGCCGCGACGCTATTCAAAAATATTTTGGCGACGCTTATTTGCCTAAAACTGCAAAAGAATACAAAAACAAATCCAAAAACGCTCAAGAAGCGCATGAAGCTATTCGACCCGCTGATGTTTTCAACACCCCCAAAAAAATGGAAACAAAATTGGATGCAGACGGACACAAATTATATGAATTGATTTGGAAAAGAACTGTTGCCTGCCAAATGTCGCCTGCTGTTCTTGACAAAGTTTGCATAGATTCTATGTCTGATGACGAAAAAATAACTTTACGCGCAAACGGACAGGTTATTGCTTTTGACGGTTATCTGAAACTATATCAGGAAAGCTTTGACGATGAAGAAGAAAATGATGACAACCGCATTTTACCGAACGTTGAAGCCGGAGAAAAAGAAACTAAAGGCGAAATCTTTACCGATAAACATTTCACGGCTCCGCCTCCGCGCTTTACCGAAGCAAGTCTAGTTAAAAAACTTGAAGAACTCGGTATCGGTCGTCCTTCCACTTATGCAACCATCATAGCCGTATTGCAAGAACGTAAATATGTTAAAGTGGAAAAACTGCGTTTTATAC
>UQMA01000041.1 GCA_900542055.1 uncultured Azospirillum sp.
CCGAACGATTAATCAACAAATCTGCTTCAGCTATACGTCCTTTTTGATAAATCAGTTCCTCATTGTATTCTTTACGTTTTTCAGCAATAACCGGAAGTTCTTCTTCTCCCTCTTTTGGCATTTCCCCGAGGGATTCGATTCTCTTTGTCACACTTTTCAAATCTGCGTCAAGCTGTTTGCGGCTTTCTTGCAACTGTCCTGAAACCGTGCCCAAATAAGAAACGTATTTACTAATTGTCCTATTGTCGACATTACTTGATTTTAAGGCATCTTCAATATTATTCAGCTCACGGCTGATACCTGTATAATCAATGGAAGCATTTATTGAACCGACCACAAAAGTGCGGGCATCAACTTCTTTAGCAGAAGCGTCATTTTCCGCTTTTGACGGCAAAGCCCAAAAAAGCAAAGCCGCACACAAAACATAACCCCATTTTTTCATTTTGCAGTCTCCCTTGTTTTAGGATATTCTATTTTTCCCACAAACGAATGATTTTATAAACATTTCCGGCCACACCAAAGCGCAAATTATCGGCAACGCACCAAAAACTGAAACCGTTTTCAACCGATACATCTTGACGCAGACGGCTGACATAAACTTCTATTTCACCTTGAACATCATTCAAAGTTACATAGCCGCCTTTAACTTTTTTGTCAAAAACAATAACATCCTTGGTTTGTTTCATCAAAGCCGCCACATCGTCAACATCGACATCTTCAGCGCATTCCACATTAACATAAGCAGCGCTGCCGACAAATGCAGGAATAACGGCGCAGTTTGCATGAACTTTTATATCCCGTCCCAAAACTTTTTTGGTTTCAGCATTAATGCTCCATTCATATTTTGTTTCATCGCCGATAAATTCTTCAACTTGCGGAATAGCGTTAAAAGCAATTTGCTTTTCAAAAACTTTTTGATTATCTGCCAAACTTTCATTCATAAAAATTTTACGGGTTTGCGCAAACAATTCGTCCATACCGTCTTTACCGTATATAGAAGCAGAAGTGTATGTCGAAACCACCATTCGTTCAATATTGTATTTCTTATCAACACTTACCAACGGTAATAAAATTTGAGTAACCGCTGCGGAAGGAACGCTGACCAAACCGCGTTTTGCTTCTTGCAATTTTGCATCATTGACGCCGGCAATAATCATCGGCACATCTGAATCACTGAAAAAACAAGCACTGCAGTCTATAACGCGTGCACCTTTATCTAAAGCTTTTTTAACAAAGCGTTTTGAAATTTCCTCACCGGCTGCAAATACGACAATATCGATTCCGCTAAAATCATATTCATCTAAGTTCAGCACATCAATTTCATCGTCTTCGCCATAAGAAACCTGTGTGCCGAGAGGAGCGCGCGGCTCAAGAGCAATGATATTTTCTGCCGGATAAGCACCATCAGCCAAAAAACTCAAAACTTCATGTCCGATACTTTCTTCAGCTCCGACAACTGCTATTTTTTTCATTTTTACCATCCTTCTACATACTATGTACCATATAACAACATTTATTTACAAAACAATAATTTTGCTGTTATTTTCTACTCCAATTCAGCCAAACGCTGAGCTTGATCTTCAGCAATAAGCGCGTCGATAATTTCGCCCAGAGCATCTCCCGAAACAACTTCATCCAGTTTATAAAGCGTCAAATTTATACGATGATCCGTAACGCGTCCCTGAGGATAATTATAAGTACGGATACGTTCCGAGCGGTCGCCGCTGCCGACTTGCAATTTGCGTCTTTCGGAATAAGCCGAATCAATCGAACTTTTCTGTTGATCATACAGCTTAGCACGCAATTGGCGCATAGCCTGCTCTTTGTTTTTAAATTGAGATCTTCCGTCCTGACATTGAACTACTGTTCCGGTCGGAATATGGGTTATGCGCACGGCTGATTCGGTTTTGTTAATATGTTGCCCGCCGGCTCCTGATGCACGATAAACATCAATACGCAAATCTGCCGGATTAATTTCAAAATCAACTTCTTCTATTTCAGGCAAAACAGCCACAGTTGCCGCCGAACTGTGCACTCTGCCTTGAGATTCGGTAACCGGCACACGCTGCACGCGATGCGCTCCCGATTCAAATTTCAGTTTCAAAAACACATCTTTTCCGCTGATGCTGGCCGACGCTTCTTTATAACCGCCCAAACCATTTTCGTTAGTATCCAAAACTTCGAATTTCCATCCCTGCAAAGCGGCGTAGCGTTGATACATTTCAAACAAAACCGCCGCAAACAAAGCAGCCTCATCGCCTCCGGTACCGGCGCGAACTTCCAAAATGGCATTTTTTTCGTCTTCGGCATTTTTAGGAAGCAATAACACTTTTATTTGCTTTTCCATTTCAGGAAGTTTTTCTTTTAATTCGAAAAACTCCGCCTCTGCCATTTCTTTCATTTCTTTATCCAGGTTTCCGTCATTCATCATGGCTTCGGCATCATTCATATCCGCCTCGGCCTTGCGATATGATTTTATGGCATCTACCACTGGAGAAAGCTCTGATAATTCTTTATTCATTCTCACCATATCATCGGCTGACAACCCCGGAGCCGACAACAAAGATGAAATTTCATCATAACGGTTAACAACATTAGCTAAATTTTCAGCAAAACTCATTCTTTAACTTCCTCAACAATATTCTCAACATTAACTATTTTTTGTTCGCCGCTATCCAAATTTTTTACAGCTGCTTTACCTTCGGCCAATTCATCGGGACCGATAATAACAGCAACGCGCGAATTAACTTTATTGGCTTTTATCATACGTTTTTTCATATTTCCGCTGTACCCTTGTTCAACGCGCATTCCTGCCAACCTTATTTTTTGAGCAATTTCCATAGCTGCTTCATTGACTTCATCGTTAACCGGAATAACTGCTACCGGACGCGGAGTTTCTGCTGCATTTTCAAGCAGCATGGCTAATCTTTCAACACCGCATGCCCAACCTATACCGGCAACGGCGCCGCCGCCCATTTGTTCTACCAAACCATCATAACGACCGCCGGCCAAAACAGTGCCCTGAGCTCCGAGTTTATCCGTTACCAACTCAAAAACTGTATGCGTATAATAGTCTAATCCCCGAACCAATCGGTTGTTAACTCTGTATTTAATCCCCAAACGATCCAAACCGGCCAAAACTTTGGCAAAGAAAGTACGCGAAGCCTCATTCAGACTGTCAGCATAAAGAGGAGCGTTTTCAACAACAATTTTATCGCACTCTTCCTTGGAATCGAGCACACGCAGAGGATTGCGCTCCAAACGGTTTTTGCTGTCTTCAGACAGCTCATCATAATGTTGGCGCAAATAGTTTACCAATTTTTCGCGATAAGTATTGCGGCTTTCCGTATCTCCCAACGAGTTGATTTCTACGGTAACCTGCCCCTGCAAGCCTAATTTTTCCAAAAACTCATAAGCCATGGCAATAACTTCAACATCAGCCTGCGGTGTATCGGCTCCCAACAACTCAACTCCAAACTGAGTAAATTGGCGCTGACGTCCTTTTTGTGGACGTTCATAACGGAACATAGGTCCTTGATAATATAATTTTAAAGGCAGATTTTGCTGCATTCCGTTTGATACAAATGCGCGAATAGCACCGGCAGTCCCCTCAGGACGCAAAGTCAAGCTCTCACCGCCGCGATCTTCAAAGCAATACATTTCTTTGGTAACAATATCACTGGTATCACCTAAATTACGTGCAAAAACCTCCGTAAATTCAAATATAGGGGTTTCTATTTCTTCAAAACCATACTTTTCAACTACAAATTCGCCGATACGGGTTACCTGTTTGGTTTTCTTTTTTGCATCACCATACAAATCATAAGTACCGCGCACATTTTGTATTTTTGCCATATTTTTATCCTTTTTCAAAACAAAAGATGAAAATAGCCTTTTAAAAAGCTATTTTCATCTTTTCCAGATTATCGCTAATGGTTAGCATTCAAAACACTGTCAACATCTATATTCATTTTTTTATTAGGGTTAATCATCGGAGTAAGTTTACCATCGACATAAACATTTACCCCATCATATTTTCCTGAAGAAAGAATCAAGCCCTTAACGTTTGGCAAGCGGTAGCTTTCGCCAACATGCAAAATTTTGCTTATATAGACCTTGTTTTTATCTTTAACTTCGAGCCAAGTATCTTCTTTAGTTATTTCAATTAAAATATTACCTTTTGCCACATCCTGTGGTTTATTTACCTCAGCTTTGTTTTTAGTAGCGACCGGTTGATTTTCTGTTTTTTCAGCTTCTTTCTTAGCCTCAGTTTTTTTTTCGCTTTTTGCCGAAACCTGTTCAACTGCAGTTTTAACAACAGCCGGCTCCACATAACTTTCTTCGCTGACAGTTATCTGTTCAGTTACTGGCACCGGAAGATTTTCGCTGTCTACAATCTCTTTTGCTTTATTATCAACTGTTTCGTCTTCAGAAAAATATTCGATTTCACCTGCCGGCGCCGATGCTGTTTCGTTTTGCATCTCGATTGCTTTATCGTCTTCGGTCTGAGTATTTTCGGACGCAGCAGGAGTAAAAACATTCCACAACAATGCAACCAAAACCGCTGCAATTATTCCGGATAAGACATAAAATTTTCCAGGGATACTGGCTTCAGCAGGAATATCCTCATTAACAATCGGACGCACCGATTTTTTGTCGGCATTAATTTCTTCACGAAACAATTGTGTAATCCGAACATTATTCAAGCCTAAATATTTTGCATACGCATTAACAAATCCAGACGAATACGGCATAACAGGCAATTGAGAATAATTTCCTTTTTCAATAGCATCCAAATATGAACGGCGGATACATAAAATTTGGGAAATTTCGACCAAATCCAAACCTTTTTTTACACGTTCATTATACAATATAGAACCAACCCTGTCATTTTCGTGAACAGACTGCTCCTCTGCCGATGATTTTTTATTTTTATCGGATATTTGTTTTTCACCACTATTATCCGTTGCTTTCACCTGTTTTTTCGGCATTTCTGATTCTTTTGTCACCAACTTATCCCCTGTTTTTAAAATCCAAGCATTACTAACATATTTTTTAATAAATTTCAATACCGTGATCATAAGCGTATGAAAATAATTGCGGGCGCAAAGTTGCGCACGGTGATTTCAACAAACTTTGAACATAATCGGCAACTTCTGTCGTATTAAGACTTCTAATCATTCCTTTTACACGTCCGAAAGAAGCGCCGCTGCTGGATAAATTTCGATACCCCAATCCAACCAAAGCAAGAGCCTCTATCGGATTAGAAGCCATCTCGCCGCAAACGGAACAATAAACATTATATTTATTTGCTTTATCTACAATCAATTTCATAACCGATAAAAACGGTGCCGACAGCACGTCATAGCGTTCCAAAAGTTTTGGATTTCCTCTGTCGCAGGCAAATATAAATTGCGCCAAATCATTGGTGCCGACAGAAACAAAATCGGCTTTCGGCAAAATATCATCTAATTGAAAAAGGACTGACGGCACTTCAATCATTAAGCCGACGTTCACTTTTTCAGGAACCGGCTGTCCGCGTTTTTTTTCTTTTTCCAGTTCCAGAATCAAAGTTTCTTTCGCATCTTCAAATTCTTCCAAATCCGAAATCATCGGAAACATTACATTCAGTTCTTTACCTGCCGCCGCAATCAAAAAAGCTTTGATTTGCTGACGCAAAATAGCACGCCTGTCAAGTGTAATACGAATTGAACGCCAACCGATAGCCGGATTAGCCTCGCCGCTGTAAGCCCAATAAGGAAGCAGTTTGTCCGACCCGACATCAAGACTGCGGAAAACGACTTTCTTGCGCCCGCAGCGTTCCATCAGTTCTTTGTAATAAGAAACTTGTTTTTCAACATCTGGCATAATCTCTGATGCCATAAATGGAATTTCCGTCCGATAAAGCCCAACGCCATCACAATTTGTGTTTTCAATATATTCAAAATCAAGAGGCAGCCCCACATTGATATACATTCCGATTTTCTGTCCGTCCAGCGTTTGCGCCGGCAAATTGCGCAAAGACGCGAGCTGCTGCGACAACTGTTCTCTTTCCGCAATTCTTTTACGAAAATCATTTTCTATTTGCTGCGAGGGATTAACATATAAAAAACCTTCGTTGCCATCTACAGCCACTGTTTGGCCATTTTGAATTTCGGCAAAAATGCCCTGAATTTTTGCCAAAACAGGAATATTTAACGCTTTCGCCACAATTGCAACATGCATAGTCGGCGTTCCGTCTTCCAAAATCAGTCCGCGTATTCGACTGTAATCATAGTCCATTAATTCCGCCGGCCCCATTGTTTGGGCAACAATCACAATATCTTTCGCACCGGTATCGGTTACCTGCTGATAATCTCCGCTCAAATAAGACTGCAAACGATCCGCAACATCTCTCAAATCATGCAGACGCTCTTTCAAATAATTGTCCGAACTTGACGACAAACGATTCCACATATCTTCATAAGCCCGCTCGACAGCTGCTTCGGCGGTTAGCCCGCCTGCAATATTAGCCGAAATCTTTTGATACCATCCTTTGTCGCGGGCAAACATACGATAAGTATCCAATATATCAGCATGTTCTCCCAGCCCAAGTTTTGTGGAATTGAATTTATGGTCCAAATCATCGTTCATTTGTTGTTGTGCAACCTCTAAACGACGAATTTCTTTATCCTTATCTTCGGCAAAAATATTAGTAACAGACTGACGGCGGCGGTGAACAACAGCCGTTCCGATTCCGTAGCCCTTGTTCAGGCTAACTCCTTTAATGCGTTCTTTAAGACTTAAGCCTCGTGATTTGCTCAAAGATTTTTTATATTCGGACATTGCCGGCGAAACAATAATTTCCGCCATAAACATTGCAACCGTTTCCAACAGCTCAACATCCGCATCTGAATATTCAACTTCATTAATATGATATGCAGCCAACACGCCTATTGTGCGGTTCCATTGAATAACAGGCACACCGATAAAAGATTTGTAATCTTTTTCTTCCAATTCCGGCCGCGAAACAAATTTCGGATAAACCCATATATTATTCAAAACCAATGAGCGTTTTGTTTGCGCTATTTCACCGATAATTCCTTCGTTGAACCGCACTCGCATACGGTGAGAAACATCTTCGGAAAAACCATAAGACGAAAACAGTTCTAAATAATTATTGTCAACAGCCACATAACAGGTTGCAGCATCAGCTTTTACAGCTTGCGCAATGGTTTTTAAAATATCAGACAGCTTTTGCTTAACACTGTCTTGATTTTCGGTAATCTTTCTCAGTTGCTTTAAGATACCGAGAGCCTGTTTTATTGCCGGTGACTGCATAAAAATTGTCCAATTTAACTAAATTTATGTTGTGATTTTATTTATATTATTTATATTGGCTTTCATCAAGTCAAAAATAATCTGCAAGGAGTAAATAAATGGCTAATAATTATCATCGCGGAGATAAAGATAATCGTCCGTGGGGAACATGGGAAGTCCTTGACTGCGGAGAAACTTTTTGCGTTAAACGCATTAAAGTAATTCCGGGAGCAAAATTATCGCTTCAGTTGCATCATCATCGCGCAGAACATTGGATTATTGTCAAAGGAACAGCTTTAGTCACTCTGGGCGATGAAATTTTAACCAAAAAGACAGACGAACATATTTTTATTCCGGTTGAAACCAAACACCGTATAGCTAATGAAACTAATGAAGATGTTGAATTTATTGAAGTTCAGGCCGGCGATAACTTGGATGAAAATGATATTGTCCGCCTTGAAGATGTTTACGGACGGGCATAAGCATATGAAAAAAGGAAACAAAATGAATTTTTTGGACTTAGGATTAAGTGAAAAAACCGTCAAAGCTATTAACGAAAGCGGCATTATCACTCCTACCACCGTGCAAACTGATGTAATTCCCGCAATTTTGGAAGGCAAAGATATTTTTACAATTGCTCCGAGCGGCTGCGGCAAGACAATTTCTTATGTTTTACCGCTTATTGATATAATCAGCCGAAATGACGGAACCAATATCTTAATTATGACTTCTGATGCTAAAAAATCGGTAACAATTTCAGATTCGCTCGCTATGCTTAACCGTTTTCACGAAGAAACCGGCGATGATAACAACGAACATGAAGCCGAAGTTATTATCGGTTCACCTGATTTGCTGCTTGAATTGGTTGCGGAAAAAAATATCGATCTTTCAAAAATCAATATATTGGTTGTTGATGATATTAACCTCATAAAGAAAAACAAACAAATTGCAAATATGGAAAAAGTTTTGGAATTGTTGCCTGCCGACAAACAAAACATTGTATACACCAATCGCCGTTCGCGTGAAACTCAGGATATTTTAGATAAAATATTAAAATCTCCGCAAGAAATTAAGGTTGATAAAAATAAAGAATGTGAAGCTCAGACTGCGACCGCACAGCAGGAAAAAGCTTCAAACAACAAACCTGCCCCTCTTGATGAAGAAGCAGTTGCTTTATCAAAAAAATATGACACTTTCAAAGGCCATACTCCCAAATTTTTATTAATTCAAGGTGCTATTGCCGACACAAGTGAACAATAATTCAACAATTTAAAAGGGATGGAAACATCCCTTTTATTACAAGCTTTGCTGCCCCAGTTTACTGGGGGATATCTATTTTTTCTTACTTTTTTACACTATCTCTCGTCACCTTTTTTTAGCGAACTTACAAAAGCCCCCTCCCAAACATTCCTCTTTTTGTATGCGCTCAAAATACTCCTCCCTCTCATTGTCATCCCTCGTTTTGATGACAATCAAAAACGCCAAGGGATCTGTTCCTCTCCAGTCATCCCTCGAAATGCGTTGCGTTTCGTCAAGGGATCTACGATGTTTCTATAATCTGAAGATCGCTGGACGATTTTG
>UQMA01000042.1 GCA_900542055.1 uncultured Azospirillum sp.
GCTTTTTCTTCGGCTACGCGAGCCAAATCTTTTGCACCTTTGGCTTTAACATCTCTGTCAACCAATTCAACAAAAGCCATCGGAGCAGCGTCACCATAGCGAATACCAGCTTTCAATACGCGGGTATAACCGCCATTGCGGTTGCTATAACGCTCTGCCAGAGTTGAAAACAATTTGGAAACAACTTCCTCATCACGCAAAAAGGCCAAAGCCAAACGACGGCTGTTCAAATCGCCTTTTTTAGCAAAAGTAATCATATTATCAGCAAAAGTTCTCAATTCTTTAGCACGCGGCAAAGTAATTTTGATTTGTTCATGATTTAACAAAGCGCAAGTAAGGTTAGAGAACAAAGCTCTTCTCTGGCTGCTCGGCATATTAAATTTTCTATGTGCATCACCATGTCTCATGGCATTTTCCTTTCATTAATTAACTGTGCTTTGACTGGCAAAGCGGATAAAATCTCTTCTGATACTACCTTCATAAATACCAGTTGCACTGTAATTTCCATACAATGCAAGCGCACTATATCTAATATTTTTTTGCTTTGCAAGCTTTTTCATAACAATATTTTAACCATTAACCGTCACTCTGCTGATAAATAATAACGAGGGCTAAAAAATGAAAATATTACTGCAACGTGTAAAAAACGCTTCCGTAACAGTAGATAATAAAATTGTCGGACAAATCAGCAAAGGCTTGTTGATTTTTATTGGAATCTGCAAAGGTGACAGCACAAGTCAGGCTGATTATCTGGCAAAAAAAGCTGCTAATTTGCGGATATTTGAGGATTCTAACGGCAAAATGAATCTTTCTGCTAAAGATGTAAACGGCGCAGCCCTTGTCGTTTCACAATTTACTTTAGCAGGAGATTGCACCAGAGGCAACCGCCCCGGTTTTGATAATGCAGCTCTGCCTGATGAAGCCAAAAAACTGTATGAATATTTTTCTAACCAACTGCGGCTGGAAAGCATTCATGTAGAAAACGGAATTTTTCAAGCCGACATGCAAGTCAGCTTGTTAAATGATGGTCCTGTTACTTTTCTTATCGAAAAATAAACATTACCCGCTAAACTGAGGACTAACCAGCTGCAACCAACATTTTGACCGCACACATCGGTATATAACACTGTCTGACAGCAGCTTGCATTAAGCATCGAGTAAACTCGGAGTTTTCTGCAATAAAATGCAATAAATCATAATTTATATAAAATACAATACGAAATCAAATTTAGTATTTTCTGAAAATATAGGATTTTGTATTTTATAAAATTACGATTCGCTTATCCCTAAAAAAATAAACAGCAATCTGATTATTTTCCATTTTTAAAAAGTTTTTCTACCTTCCTGCGCTAACAGCCTTACAACATCTTTTCTCAAAAAATCCGTCTGTATACCACAAAAAAGAAGGAACTCAATCAGCTCCTTCTTTTTTAAGATATTGAACTAAAATTTAACGTCTAGAAATGATCATCAACACGTTTAATCAATTCTTCAATATTCTCCGGCGGCCAACCTGGAGTTTCCATACCAAGATGAATACCCATTTTTGCCAAAACTTCTTTAATTTCGTTCAAAGACTTACGACCAAAGTTTGGAGTTCTCAGCATTTCTGCTTCAGTCTTTTGAACCAAATCGCCGATATAAACAATATTATCGTTTTTCAGGCAATTTGCAGAACGAACTGACAATTCAAGCTCTTCAACTTTTTTCAACAAGTTTTTATTGAATGGCAATTCTTCTTTTTCGACTTCAACTTCATGTTCCGGTTCATCAAAATTAATAAACGGCTTCAATTGATCTTGCAAAATGCGAGCTGCAAACGCAACAGCATCTTCAGGTGTAACAACACCGTTGGTTTCGACAACCAATGTCAATTTATCATAGTCAGTAACTTGACCGACACGTGTGTGGTCTACACGATAAGAAACGCGTTTTACGGGTGAGTAGATAGCATCAACGGCAATCAAACCGATAGGAGCATCTGCGGGTTTATTCTGATTAGCGGGAACATAACCTTTACCTGTACCAACAGTCAGTTCCATATTAATTTTTGCACCGGCATCAAGGTTACAAATAACCAAATCCGGATTCATAATTTCTACATCGTGACCTGTTTCAATCATTGCGGCTGTAACTTCACAAGGACCTTCAGCTTTCAAAGTCATGGTCTTAGTGCCTTCGCTGTGAACAGCAACAGCCAAGCATTTAACGTTAAGTACAATGTCGGTTACATCTTCTCTTACGCCGGGGATAACCGAAAATTCATGCAATACGCCGTCAATTTTGATGGCGGTAACAGCTCCGCCCTGCAATGAAGACAATAAAATACGTCTTAATGCGTTACCCAAAGTAAGGCCGAAGCCTCTTTCCAATGGTTCAACCACTATTTTAGCTTTGTTACCGCCTTCGCTGGGAACAATTTCTAAATTAGTCGGTTTAATAAGTTCTTGCCAATTCTTTTGAATCACTTGGATATCCTCTTTTTAGTGCATGCTATATTACGAAAATCAAAAGACGGCGAGGCCGACGAGACTCGGCCTCACTATCAAAATCTACTATACGCGACGGCGTTTGCGCAAACGGCAGCCGTTGTGCGGAATCGGAGTAACATCACGAATAGTAGTGATTGTAAAACCGACAACTTGCAAAGCTCTGATAGCAGATTCACGACCTGAACCAGGTCCTTTAACTTCAACTTCAAGAGTTTTAACACCGCATTCCATGGCTTTTTTACCTGCATCTTCAGCAGCAACCTGAGCAGCATAAGGAGTAGACTTACGAGAGCCTTTAAAACCCTGTGCGCCAGCAGTTGCCCAAGAAACAGTATTGCCCTGAGCGTCTGTAATTGTAATACGAGTATTATTGAAGGTAGAATTCACATGCGCTACACCGGCTGTGATATTCTTCTTTTCTTTTTTCTTCTGTGTTACTTTTGCCATTTGGGAACCTACCTCTTATTATTTCTTCTTGTTAGCAACGGTCTTGCGTTTACCTTTACGGGTTCTGGCATTTTGTTTTGTGCTTTGTCCACGTACCGGCAAACCTTTACGATGCCTTAAACCTCTGTAACAACCAAGATCCATAAGTCTCTTGATGTTAACGCCTACTTCACGACGCAATTCACCTTCAACAAGGTAATCACGGTCAATAACCTCACGCACTTTAGCAATATCTTCTTCAGACATATCGCCTACGCGCGCATCTGGGTTGACTCCCGATTTTGCACAAATATCTTGAGCATTTTTTCTACCGATACCAAATATATAAGTCAAAGCTATTTCAATTTTTTTGGCAGTCGGAATATTTACACCAGCTATACGAGCCAAATTTCATCTCCATTATTTAAAATTAAACTTAAAAAGTTGATCACCACTTTTCAAAATTAAGCGGATTATATGCTAATATTTATTAGTGTCAACCCTTACTTTCAGCATTTTTTCAAAAAAGTTATTTTTTGTTAAACACTTATTTGTTCTTCAACGCCTCTGCAATTCTCTTAGCGACAACGTCAACATCACCGTTTCCGTCAACACTCAGCAGCAAACCTTTATCCCGATAATAAGCAATTGTAGGGTAAGTAAAATTGCGGTATTTTTCCAAACGGCGTTCTATTGTTTCTTTTGTATCATCGAGTCGGCGAGAAAACTTTGTTCCTCCGCAAATATCACAAACGCCTGCAACTTTAGGCTTATGATAATTATCGCTGTAACTTTCGCCGCACGTCATACAAGTATAACGTCCCAAGATACGATCAACAATAATATCATCAGGAACTTGAACTTCAATAACTCCGTCCAACGAAATTCCTTTTTCGTTCAACATATTTTCAAGCACTTTTGCTTGATTTATCGTACGAGGAAATCCATCAAGAATAAAGCCTTTTGAACAATCCGACTGTTCAATCCGGTTTGCCACCATCTGAATCATCAAATCATCTGGAGCAAAACCGCCGGCAGCCAAATGGTCTTTCAATTGGTTGCCGACAGGAGTTCCCTTTTTAACTTCTTCGCGCAGCATCTCACCGGTCGAAAGATGGCTAATACCATATTCGCGTTTCAAGATACCGGCTTGAGTTCCTTTTCCAGTACCGGGAGCACCGGTAATGACCAGATGCAAGCCTTTTCCGTTAGCGAAACTCATTATCTTCTCTTTCCTTTTTTGTTAACCAAAGCGGCTTTTTTCAGTAGTCCCTCATATTGATAAGCAATAAGATGGGTTTGAACCTGACTGACAAAATCCATTGTAACCTGAACAACAATCAGCAATGTTGTACCGCCCAGCACAAATGGAACAGACAATTTTGAAATCAAAATTTCAGGCAAGATACAAAGAGCTGTCAAATACGCTGCGCCCAAAACAGTTAAACGTGTAATAACATAATCCAGATATTCTGCTGTATTTTTCCCCGGACGAATACCGGCAATGAAACCTCCGTGTTTTTTCAGATTATCTGCTGTGTCTTCCGGATTAAAGACCACAGCTGTATAGAAAAATGCAAAGAATATAATCAACGATGCATAAAGTGCTAAATAAAGAGGCTGTCCGTGACCAAGCATACTGCTCAAAGTCTGCACCCAGCTTGGACCGCTGTTTGCCGAGAAATTAGCAATTGTAATAGGCAACAACAGCAAAGAGCTGGCAAAAATCGGAGGAATAACGCCGGTCGGGTTAATTTTTAACGGCAAATGAGAACTTTCTGCCGAAGTCATTTTCATCCCCATTTGGCGTTTAGGATATTGAATAACGATTTTACGTTGAGCTCTTTCAACCAAAACAATAATATAAACAAGAGCCAAAACCATTACCATCAGCATCAAAATAACCCACAAAGACATAGAGCCGACGCGGCCTAATTCAAAAGTCTGAGCCAAAGCGCTCGGAATGTTGGCAATAATACCGACGGTAATAATCAAAGACGAACCATTGCCGACACCGCGGGAAGTAATTTGATCCCCCAGCCAAACAATAAACATTGTACCGCCGACCAAAGAAACAACAGTTGTAAATCTAAAAACAAAACCAGGCATAACAACTGCTGAAAGATTGGCGCTTCCAGTCATACCTTCCAGACCTACGGCTATGCCGTATCCTTGAATAATTGTAATCAAAACAGTTAAAATCTTTGTATAGTGAACCATTTTGCGGTGACCGGCTTCGCCTTCTTTTTTCAGCGCGGACAAAGACGGAATAATCGACTGTCCAAGTTGCAGAATAATCGAAGCGGAAATATACGGCATAATGTTCAAAGCAAAAATTGTCATACGTTCAAGCGCACCGCCGGCAAACATATTAAACATACCCAAAATGCCGTTTGAGTTTCTTGAAAAAATATCCGCCAAAATGTTTGGGTCAATCCCAGGCAACGGGATAAACGTACCAAGACGGAAAACTATCAAAGCAAGAATTGTAAACCATAATCTTTTTTTCAATTCTTCCGCTTTGCCAAAAGCCGACATATCAAGATTGGCAGCCATTTTCTCTGCGAGTGATACCATTTTTATTTCCTTATTCTTTAAAATAACCAAATTGGGCGCAAAAGTGCCCATTTGGGGATAATCTAATACACATTTTTTTAATTATTGCAACCATTTTCTCTTTATCATCAACTTTTTATAGTTTGTATTACATACTAAATTCTATTCTTTTACCATCAAATTAATCATAATTTAACAGTGATACAGTATGTTTTTCAACGCCGGATTGTATTCGGTTAAAATGTTATTATTATGTCGCTGTCGGAATTTTCCTTCCGCATAGTGTAATAGACAATGAGTTATATAGCAAAATCGTTGTATTTGCCTACCTCCGAAAAGAGGAGTGGAGTACAGCGAAATAAACCCTATGGTTACGCTTTAGGGATGAATAAGTTGTTGCTGACTATGCAGTAGGAAAAACTCCCTCCGCTTTTCGGGGACCCGAAGGGTGGAGATTGTTTCAACCTATTTTTAAGATAAAATCTCATGCCTGATACAACAAATACTCTTACGGCAAACATCTCAAATTCAGCCAGAAATTTTCGCGGCCGACTGTCCGATGGAAAGCCCAATCCAATTGATGTTTATGTCGGTTCAAGAATTAAACTGCGCAGAAATATGCTAAGATTTAGTCAGGAAACTTTAGCACGCGCAATGGGACTGACCTTCCAGCAAATTCAAAAATACGAAAAAGGTTCAAACAGAATTAGTGCATCGCGGTTGTGGGACTTTGCGCATACCTTAGCTGTTCCCGTTCAATTTTTTTATGAAGGGATAAACGAAAATATCAGCAGCCAATCACCAAGAATGCTATACGGAACAATTAAAAAAATAGAATCAAAAGAAAAAACAGCCGAAAACGTTGCAGACGACCACGAAGATCCTTTGTGGAACAGTCAAAACTTAACTCTTATAAATGCTTTTCACAAAATTCCAAACCGTAAGACAGCTGATTATATTTATAATTTGATTCTGGAACTCGGGCGGCAGACAAAATAGAGTATAAAGTTTTAAAGCACAAAAAAACCGCTCTTTCGAGCGGTTTTTCTCTTTGCGCAACAACTAGGCAATGATATTAACTTTACCACCGGCTTTTTCAATTGCGGCAACAGCAGCTTTAGAAGCTGAATTAACCGAAACTGTAACAGCTGTTGTAACAGCACCGCGAGCCAACAAACGAACACCGTCAAAAGCGTCGTTGATAAGACCGGCAGTGAGCATAGCAGCCAAATCCACATTGTCGGCTTTAATTTTGCCGGCATCAATGGCTGTCTGTAAGGTATCGAGGTTAACAACTGCAAATTCCTTAGCAAACGGATTCTTGAAACCACGTTTCGGAAGTCTGCGGTAGATTGGCATCTGTCCACCTTCAAAACCGTTAATGGCAACACCACTGCGAGCCTTCTGGCCTTTTTGTCCGTGGCTAGAGGTTTTACCTTTACCGCTGCCGATACCGCGGCCAACTCTGATGCGGTCTTTGGTTGCCCCATAGTTGTCTTTTAATTCATTAAGTTTCATATTTTTCACCTAACATTTTAACGGTCGGAGATAAGCTCCGCTGAGGAGCTTATCACCCCGACATATTAATCTACAATTTGAACCAAGTGAGGAATTTTGTTAACCATTCCTCTGATTGCAGCAGTATCTTCCAACTCAACAACCTTGTTTACTTTGTTCAAGCCAAGTCCGATAAGGATGGCTTTTTGTTTTTCCGGATGGCCTATAGAGCTGGCAATCTGTTTAACTTTTATTGTTTTATTTGCCATGGTTTAAGCCTCCTCTTTGTCAAGTTTAGCACCTGCGGTGCCTTCTCTACGGCTAACAATATCGCCAACTTTTTTACCTCTCTTGGCAGCAATCATTCTTGGAGAATGAATAGCGGTCAAAGCGTTAAAAGTAGCTTTAATCATATTGTAAGGATTGTTTGATCCCAAAGATTTTGCTACAACGTCCTGCACACCCAGAACTTCAAAAATGGCGCGCATCGGGCCGCCGGCGATGACGCCGGTACCTTCGCTGGCGGGCATGAGGATCACGGTGGAAGCACCGTGACGACCCGTCACCTGATGGTAGATCGTACCGTTGTTGAGCGGCACCTTGATCATGGACTTGCGGGCGCGTTCCATCGCCTTCGAGACGGACGCCGGCACTTCACGGGACTTGCCCGTGCCCATGCCGATGGAGCCGTCGCCGTCACCGGCAACCGTCAGGGCCGCAAAGGCCATGATGCGGCCGCCCTTAACGACCTTGGTGACGCGGTTAACCGCAATCATCTTCTCGCGAATGCCGTCGTCGATTTCTTCAGCGGCGTTCTTCTTATCAACCTTAGCCATAAGCCTCGATTCCTATTAGAACTTGAGGCCGGCTTCGCGCGCGGCCTCGGCCAGCGCGGCAACGCGGCCGTGGTAACGATAACCGGAACGGTCGAAAGCGCAGGATTCGATACCGGCAGCCTTCGCCTTCTCCGCCAAACGAGCACCGACGATCTTCGCAGCGGCAACGTTGCCGCCGGTCTTGCCTTCGAGCTGAGCGCGGACTTCGGCTTCCACGGTGGAAGCGGAAACGAGCACGCGGTCGCCTTCCGGAGCGATGATGCTGGCGTAGATGTGCAGGTTGGTGCGATGCACCGTCAAACGATTGACCTTCTGCAGCTTGATGCGGGCGCGCGTAGCACCGGCGCGGCGCAGACG
>UQMA01000043.1 GCA_900542055.1 uncultured Azospirillum sp.
CTGCCTGCCATACCCCGCGAACAAACCCAAAGATGAAAACATAAAGGACATCTTTGTTGTTTTGTCGCCCAATCCTAATTTTATCAAAAAATCCTTTTGCAACCAAAATCTGCCAAAATATTGCGCTGTTCAAGCTGTTTGGCTCGGCACCAACTTTGTAAACAGTTTATGGCAGCCGCTCGAGGTTGATTTTTATTTTCAATTACCACCATTTCCCGGAGAAGAATAATGTCATATTTGCAAGAATTAAGAAAAAATTTTGAAAACTCGTGGCCGGAAGTAATCGCCAGAGAAGAAATTGCTCACTATACCGGCGGCCTCTATCAACCTTCCACTCTTGAGGCTTACGATGCCCAAGGCATCGGCGTTAAAAACTCTGTTCGAGTTTCCGGCCGAAAAATCGGCTACCCCAAAAAAGACCTAATTGATTGGATTATGCAGCGGTTGGAGATGGTCAATGCAAAATCAGAACAGTAAAGAATTGACAGCAGCCTATAAAGCCCAAACTTTGCCTGATGGCTGGTATTACTTCTCTTGCGCCGGTACCAAACCACAGATCGGCAAATATGTCCACCCGACGGTAGTTGCTGTGGCTTATGCCGCGCAAAACGGTTTAGACCGGCCGAAACCAGCGCTGTATGCTTGCCCCGGCTTATTTGTCGGAGCTTTGGACACTATTAAAATTTTGGCACCGGTAGCGGATTACGAAACTTTGCTTGAGGATTAACGAAATGATTGCCGAAGCAATATACCCAAAAATGAAAAGGCTTGGAATAAAGTATGTAACAAAAATTAAGGTTATAGAAATCCTGCAAGATTTTGCCAAAGAGGATTTTACTAACCCGTTTGAGGAGCTTGCCCGTATGAAACTACAGGCTCAAAAACTTCTCAAAGAACTGGAAAAGGAGCAATAACCATGCAAATCAGCATTCAAGAACAAATCAAGTGCGTTGAGCGCGAAATAGCTATGCGCAAACGAGTTTACCCCAACCTTGTTATCCGCGGCAAAATGACGACCGGCGAAAAGGACAAACAAATTGCCGCTATGCAGGTAGTTTATAACACCTTAATTCTCGCCGAACGCGCACACCTCCACCGCTCTTGGAACCAATCTCAGGAAAAACAGGAGGGTGCGGCATGAAATTATCACAAATAGGCCTTATCGACAGCGGCTTGCTTTTAGGTTTTTACGCCTCAGATACCCAAATTGATATTTATCTCATTTTTGTTTTAATTCGTTTTGAAAGGAACTAGCCATGTCTGAACCAGATTATAACAACGATTTAGCTTTTGAACCCCACATGACTTTTAAAGATTTATGCTCTTGGGTTAAACAGCAGGGTTATCCTCAAATAACTATCGAGGACGATATTAAAACATGCGAAAGCATTTACATCGGCAGCGACGAATACAACACGATAGAGCTGGATATCAGCGGTATAATTGCTCTTAACGGAGATATTATAACCGCAGGCCGCACCCCAGCGCAAATGCAGCAAATAATCAAAAATCTATTTGAGTGAGGCATAAAATGAAACTTGTAGAAATTAAAGACGTTCGTGTCGGGCAGATTAGAAAAAACTTTGACGATTTAATTTTGGTTGAGGCTGAAAAAGCAAATGGATTTTCACATTATCAAGCATTCACAGAATTTGGTGGGTTCATGAATAAAGATGTTAAGGCGCATTATAAATTTCTAGCTATGCCAATTATCGGCAAAATTGGCATTACCCACCGCATTGAGGACAATAGACTTGTTGAGATTCCTCGAGAAGATTTAATCGTCGACGATGTCGTCGAGTATCTAGATTTTGACGGCTTTACAGTTAAGGCCGTCATTTGCTCAGTTATGACAGCCCTCACAGCGGAAGAAACTCAATATGCCTTTATAACCGAAGACGGACAAAGCGAAGATACAACTCTCTTTGAGAGAGAAGAAATCGGGGAAGATAGCGGAATTTTCACATATACACCTAAAAAAATCGGCATTCTCGGCGTAACTCACGAATTTGTCAATGATCGGGAGGTACAGCAATGATGATTGAGGAAGAAATACAAGCCTTACAAGAAAAGCTAGATATTGCTGTTAAGGCTTTAGAAGAATATGCTAATCAAGATAATTGGAGGAGTGGAGAAATAAACGGATTTTTTGAGTCATATAGTATTTTTGGAACCTGTGGGTATTCAATAGCCGAAGAAACTTTAGCAAAGATAAAGGGATTAAGTGATGACTGACACACTAAAACTGGTCTTGACAGATCATTGGTTTGAAGAAATCAAATCCGGCAGAAAAACGCACGAATACCGTAAAGTAACGCCTTTTTGGACTAAAAGGCTCGGTGCCGAAACAACTTTATGCTTAGCGCATACCTATAAGGTTAATAGAGTTCAATTTCAGAAAGCATATCGCAAAAACGCTGAAAAGATGACCTTTGAAATAAAAGATATATTAGTAAGGTTCGGCACGAATACAGACCTTAAATGTCCGGAGCCTGTTTTCGATATTGAGTTAGGGGAGCGTATAAAATGATTGATCCTGAAAAGTTAGACCAGAAAGCGAGCAAGATGAAAATTCTTAACCTTTATGCCGGTATTGGCGGCAATCGAAAGCTCTGGGGAAATAATCACGACATAACAGCCGTCGAGCTGCGGCCGGAGATTGCCTCGATATATCAGGATTTTTTCCCAAACGACCACGTGGTTGTTGGCGATGCGCACGAATACCTACACGAGCATTTTCACGAGTTTGATTTTATTTGGACTTCTCCGCCATGCCAAACACACTCAAGGCTAAGAGGTTTGACTTGCGTCGCTAGAGGTCAATGTAAGCCGGTTTATATTGACTTGAAATTATGGCAGGAGATTATTTTTCTCAAGAATTATTGTAAGTGTCCTTTTGTGGTTGAGAATGTTGTACCATACTACAAACCTCTTATTGCGCCAGATTTTAAGATACAACGGCACCTATTTTGGAGCAACCGATTTATATTGTCCACCAATTTCAAAAAAGACAATATTGACCGAGGTACAACCGCAACCTGGGAAGAAAATACCGGCTTTGATCTGACTTCTTATAAATTTAGCCGCAAAAACGGTTTGCGTAAAGAACAGGTTCTAAAGAACTGCGTTCAGCCGGAACTTGGTCTTTATGTATTCAATCAAGTAACAAGGAGCTGATAAATGCCGAAACTTTTAGTTATTTCAACGTTAGATATGACAGAACAACAACTGCAAGATTATGCGGAGGCTGTGCCAAGCCGTATTAAAGACATTACAGCCGAAAAATTTTTGCAAGACCTCCGGAGAGGCCAGCAAATCAATGTCAAATATCCTGACGGGACAACTACCATCTATCAGATTATCAAGGAGCTAAATTGATGAATAACAATGATGACCGCTCTTTTTTGTGCCACCAGCTTGAAACTTGTGCCGAACTCATGATGATAGCCGAAACCAAAAAGGAATATAACTACTATGCGCGCGAATACCGTAAAATATCCGAAACACTGGATCCTGAATTAAGAGAAATACGTTTGCGGAGAGAACGCGCTCAATATACATGGCATACACTTGTCTGTAAACAATGCGGCCGCAAGAAAAGAAAAAAGCTGGCAAACAAGTATAAGCAAATCAATATCCACCTTACTTGCTGCTGTGGAGCAACCACCGAAATTACAATTTTCAACAAGAAAAAGAACGATGACAACCTCTTATTCTAAAAAGCCAATAAAAGCAACGATAACCTTGGACTATCAAGATTTTCAAAAACTTGTATCAAGAAATAAAGAAATTAAAAAAATTTTTGCGTATATTACAGACCGCTGTACTGAAATCGAGGAGCTGATAAAAAAAGACAGTCTTATACTCCCTCATAGTAATTTTCAGATTTTTAACACAGGAAATAGCATTAAACATATACTCCGCCGAACGGCTGATATAAAAGAGGAAATAAAAAAACAGCAAAATTGATAAAAAAACTCCAAACTAGCGATGCACGCCCCGATTCCTCGGGGCTTTTGTTTTATTAAACCTGATTAACTTTTATTAAAAATTAGGGACAGATTAGGGACAAATTTCAAAAAAGTGCTTATTTAGGGACAATAAAAACGAGCGAATTTTATACCTAAAAGGCAAAAAATAAGGGCTTGCAAAATCCCGCAAACCCTTATAAATCAACTGGTGCCGTGAAGTGGATTTGAACCACCGACCTACTGATTACGAATCAGTTGCTCTACCAACTGAGCTATCACGGCATCGCATTACGAATGCGTTGCTCTACCAACTGAGCTAAACCGGCATAAATTTTATAAAGCTTCGACCACCTTGATAAAGTGATTTCCGCGCTCTACAAAATTTTTATAAAATCCGAAACTCGGACTTGTCGGCGTAAACAATATCGTTCCGCCACCTATTTTTTGCAACAAATCATAAGCAATTGCAACAGATTTTTCCAAACTATCCCCCTCTATAAGCAAAAAATCCTTTCTTTTTACATTTTTGCGAAGAGTTTCGGCAATTTTCGGTCCTGTTTGATACAAAGTAACAACAGCCTTAACTTTTGGATTAGCTTCGACACAGGCGGCATAATCGCTGTAATCTTGCTGATTATCCTGTCCGCCTGAAATCAATACCAAATTTCCGTCAAAACTATTAATGGCGCCTATAGCTGCTTCCGGTGCGGTTGATATACTGTCATTAACAAACAATACATTGTTTTTAACCGCTACTTTTTGCAGCCTGTGCGGCAAAGGTTCAAATTCTTTTAATGATTCGGCTGCTGCCTTTATATCTATGTTCAAATATTTTAATATGCTGAAAACACCTGCCAAATTATCCAAATTATGCGTTCCGCTCAATTTTAGTTCGGATAAATCGAGAATCTTATTCCCTTGATAATACAAACTTCGATTCTCAGCATAAAAACCATCCGCAACATCATACAAACGGCGGCGGGAAGAAAAAGCGGCGGTATAATCCATCAATTGCTGATTACGCGCATTAGCAAAAAATATATCTCCGTCTTTTTGATGGGCAATCAAATGCACTTTGTCTCGGCAATAATTTTCATGCCCGTTATGCCATTCGCTGTGAACATAAAATAAATTGGTAAACATGGCAATTTGTGGAGAAACTGTCAAATCAGAAGCTTGATAACTTGAAATTTCAGCTACAACAAAATCATAATCATCATCCAGCAATTCAATCAGCGGACGCCCGATATTTCCTCCCAAACCGGTTTTATACCCCTGTTTTTCCAGCATAAAAGCCAAAGAACTAACGCTTGTGCTTTTGCCTTTTGAACCGCTGATTCCGATAACCGTGCATTTTTTTCTGGAAAGCAATTCGTTAAGGCATAAATCAGTGACCGATGTTGTTTTATCACGAATTTTTACCAATTCCGGCTTATAAATGCTCACCCCCGGAGAACGAATAATGATATCCGCTGCTTCACAGGCTTTGCCAACATCACTGCCAAAGTACAAAGGATAATTTTCAAAATCAGCAGGCTTATCACATTCGGTATCGTTTATTAAAATAAAATCTTCCGTAATATTGTGTTTTGCAAGATATTGCACAATATCCTTACCTTCGGCGCCCATACCCCAAACAGCAATTTTTTTATCTTTCAAATCACTTATTTTCACCGTTTTTACTCCCTGTTTTATCATCTTCATCAGCAGAATTTTCAGTTTTTTTACGGCGAAAAGCGTAGAATTGTTCTTGAGTTTCTTGCGAAACTTCACTTCCGCGGTGAACAACCAACTGATTAAACGGAATTTCTATTCCTTCTTCAATAAAACGGCGGTTTATTTCAAAACGCAAATCGCTTGGAATACTCCAACCTTCCCAAATATTGCTGCTGTATCCTCTGAGTTCAAAATCCAAACTGCTGGCTCCAAAATCCTGAAACAAAACATAAGGTTCAGGTTTTTTTAGTACTTTTTTATTAGCTGCAGCACATTCCAATAAAATTTGTTTAACTTTTTGCGTATCAGAACCATAAGCCACGCCTACCTTTATTTTAAATCGCATCCAATTGTTACCATGGGTCAGATTGGTTACTGAATTAGACAATAATGTTGCATTTGGAATAATAAGACTTGCACGGTTAAACGTTTCAACCTCTGTCGAACGAATATTAATTTGTTTAATTTTTCCTTCCTCACCGTTAATAATCACCCAGTCGCCGACTTTAACAGGACGTTCAAACAACAAAATAATTCCGGACACAAAGTTATTTACAATATTCTGCAAACCTAAACCGATACCAACTGACAAAGCACCGGCAACCAGAGCTACATTGCTTAAATCGCCTCCCATCACCGCTATTGCCAGAAAAACCGACACCATAAAACCGATAAAGCCGAAACCTGAGGCTAGTGAATGTTTAATGCCATCGTCCATATCGACATGGGACAAAATATTTTCAAGCAAACGCCGACGCAAAATTCTGACTACGGTAATTGAAGCAAAAAAGATGGCTACACCCAAAATAATCAAAAACAGTGAGATTTCCACTCCGCCGACCTTGAAGCCGAAAAAGAGTTTTTTAATACTTTGCAATAAAATATCAGTTGAAACACCCCATAACGTTAACACAGCCAACAAAGCCATAATCATAAATATGGGATCAATCGTCACGCTAAGCCAAAAATCAATTTTACTCAAAAGCTCACGGCGCAAACGCAAACGTTTAACCCAAAAATTGAGCAACAATATTTTTTTTAGCAAATCAAGCACAGCTTTGCGCAAAACCAAAAGTCCGACCACAACCAAAACCGTTTGCATAAAGCGGTTGACTATATATTCAGACAATCTCGGATAGCCAAACAGCGATATGGCAATAACAACCACCGCCGATACCGTTGAAATAAAAATAATTCTCAATGCGCGCTGAGTGCGGCTGTCTGCCTCTTCAGACGATGTTTCCTCTTCTGTTTCATCACTTTCATTAACCGTAACATCTTCCCAAAAAAAGCGTTTAATGAGCCAGACGGTGCAAAGCGCTTTAATAGATGTTGAAAGAACAGAAATAAAATACATCAACTCCAAAGAAGAATTGCTGTCATCTGCAACGTGCTGAAGCATTGCACAAACACCAATCATAAAAAAGCTGATATAAAAAGTTTTTGTAATACGTTTTGCTTTATCCGTTTCCATATTTACCAAACGCCATTTAGGGTTATACGGTGTAAATACAACCCGCGTCACAGCGCAAGACAAAAAGATATACAGCGAATAATACAAAGAGCTGGACAGAACCAACCCGAAAAAACCGATTGTTAAAATTTTGGTGTGAATAGCCCAAACCAAAAATCCGCCTAATAAAACAGCCGGAATAACGCCATACGCGCAACAAACAAACAACGCAGCCGTCACTTTTGAAAAATAGGGAGGAATTCCCTCTATATCATTTTTGTATCCCAAGCGGCGAATAATCATAATCCGCAGGAAAATGCCAAAAGACAAGGCCGCTGCAATCATCAAAAGAACAGGAAAAACATTGGTATGAACCATATCTTTTTCATCATTGTTCAAACTTCCGTACCAGCTTATCGGAGACATAATGATTTCAAAACCGAAATTTATAAATTCGCCGAATGCTTTAAACAAATTTCCGGGGTAAATTATCGGGTCCTGATAAAACATTAAATTGCCGATAAGCGTTTGTTTGCGCACCAAAGCAATCATTGCTGT
>UQMA01000044.1 GCA_900542055.1 uncultured Azospirillum sp.
GCGAGGGTATGAACGAGGATGAAGCCCGTTTTAGAGTGATGACCGGTAAAGAACCAGATGAACTCGACCGGAAATTGGGGTTTGATTTTATTCCTTATCAGCTGGGGGAAAAAATAAGAAAAATTGATGCTGAGAGGTTAGCGTTTGAGCGAAAAGACATTAATTCAGACCTTATGGGAAGAGAAAGCGAAGTTAAGAAAGCGGTTGACATTAACCGCTTTTTTGCTGACCGCAAAGCCAGTAAAGAAATCAGCATTGATGATGTAATGGCTGCAGTGGATGCAAGTGTCGGCAAAAATGAAAACGGCGTGCGTGTGCTGAAAAATACCGTTACCGGCGAAACGGCGACTTTATCAAACAGCGCAATCAGTAAAATGTTCAATACGACACGCGACAGAGCTGACAGCCAGAATATCGGCGGCATTTTAGGCAAAGAGGCAATCGCTAACATTGGCAGTATTTTCGATACTGCAATATTGGTAAAAACAACACCGGACGCTAAGCACGGTTCAAATAACAAAATCCATCGATATGCTAATGTTATCCGTTCGGACGGTGAAAATTTTATTGTCAAGATGACGGTAAAAGAAATGGCAGACAACCGTAAAGAACTGACGGATATTGAAATTGAAGATAACGGGGGAAGAGATTTATCTGCTTATGATATGAAAGTGGGCAGAAAAAATACCGCTACGGGTAATTCCTCTGAGGTCACATCTGAAAAGACTACACCCTCAGCCAGCCTTAGCGGTACAGATATAACGATAAATGACTTGATTGATTTTGTCAATGGTTATTCGGAAGACAGTATTCAGATTGACGGAAAAAGCAGAGCTGCGCGCAACAGCTTAGGGCGGCGGATTGCCCGCACTGAAGAGGGGCTGCGCGCCTTTTATAAATGGTTTTGTGACAGCAAGGTTGTTGATGAGGATAAAAGCCATATGTTATTTATAATGAGAAAATACAGATTTGACAAAATAAACAAAATATGATTATATATTATACAAAGTTTATATTTTTAATAATTTACAATTATGTTTCTTTTTGCAATTTTAATTGTGCTTGTCGTTTTATTTTATCTGTCAACACTCAGTAAAAATGGTGAAGATAAAAAAAGTGATTGGGAAGCTACAAAAGTTTTCGGCACTATTATCGCAGTTATGATTTTTTTGTTGGTAATTGCTTTGGCTAATCAGGCTTAGCTAAACTAAAACAACCGTGAGCTTTAATAAAAAGGTTCGCGGTTATTTTTTTGAAAGAAAGTGTGTCATTTATTGCAAATAACAGAGACCTTGACAAATTTAAAATAGTTAATAAATTTTTCAAAGAGAAAATTGAGAAAATAAAATGAATATAAAAGATTTAAGTTTCCTGAAAAATACATTTCAAAATGCGTTATCACAGGTCGAAAATGATGAGCTTTGCATTGCCACCCTCAAACGAAAATTTATTCATTCGCAAAAAGTGTGGCAAAACGGTCTTATGTTGATAAAAAGCGGAGAAGTACCTTATTGCAATATAGACGAGTTTGAAAAACAATGTGAACAAGCGCTGATTTTTCATGATATAGGCCGTTTTGAGGAAGTTGTTTTAAGTTATAAAAATAAAAATTTAAGATTATTTGGGCAAAAGTATGATCACGGTGTTCTTGGAAGTCAAATTTTAGCTCAAACTCAAAATTACAATGATATAAAAATTATATTAGCCGTACGACACCATGGACATATGATAGAAAGTTTTTACAATGATCCTGAATATCAAAATCTTGAACCTGAAGCGCAAAAACAATGTACGGCAATGATAAAATTGGTACGTGATGCAGATAAGTTGGATTTATACCGGTTGCACAATGAAACAAATAGTTTGGAAAATGATGTTTTTTTTCATTGCTTACCTGAAAAATTAAAATATCAGACTGTATCAGAGGCTGTTCAGCAACAGTTTTTTGCAGCTCAAACTATAAGGCATTCTGATATAAAAACAATGTCAGACAGGATATTGGGCTGTATTTCATGGCAGTTTGATTTTAATTATCCATTGACATTAAAAATTTATCATCAGCGCGGATATTTTGAAACTCTTATAAAACTTTTTAATAAATATTGTCCTGACAAAAGCTTGGCTGATAAAGTTATAGATTTTATTGAAAATAAAAAAGAGTGTTAGTTTTTAACTAACACTCTTTTAAGAAAGAAAAGCAAAAGCTTTAAGCATCGAGCTGGGCAAGAATTGCCTCAAAGGTAGCTTGATCAATACGGCGAGCTTCTAACAGTTCCTTCGCCATCTTCTTTGCAGCCTTCTTCTGAGCCTTTGTTAAACTCTGATCCCAACCATTGCTAGCAATCATATTCTCTATGAACTTAGCACCGTTTTCAGCAGCGGTTTTTTTGTTCAAATTGCTAGCTGCACCGATTTTTACTTCATTCTCTTTCATAATTTTATTTTTTTATGGTTTATAATATTCTTAATAATCTCTTGATAAAACTTAATATGGACTAAAAAACAAATTTTGTCAATATTTTTTTGTATAAAAAAATAAAAAAAACCGCCCTGACTATTTAGGCGGTTCTTTTATACTTTGATTTTATCAGATAAATTCTTTTTTCAAATCACGTTCAAAAATTGAACGAATAGTTGATTTTATATCTGCTTTATCATAAATAACTTTATATAAAGCCTGACAAATCGGCATATCTATATTTTCTTTGTCGGCAATCATTTTAACAGCCTTTAATGTTGGAACGCCTTCTGCCAATTTTTCAAAAGTTTTTCCTTTTGCAAAGTCTTCACCGAACATACGGTTATGACTATGCTTAGAAAATAAAGTGGCTTCATAATCGCCTAAATGGGCTAAACCATAGGCAGACATTGGATTTCCGCCGAAAAATTTAATTAAACGCCCAACTTCTACCGGAGCTCTAGCCATTAATGCTCCCTTTAGCCCATACCATTCTAAACCGTCTAAAATACCAGCGGCAAGACCGATAACGTTTTTAAGAGCAGCACCGATTTGATCTCCGATTAAATCATTGCCATAATAAAAACGGATTAAATCGCTTTGCAATAGTTTAATCAAATAGTCTTGAGTTTCCGGTTCCAAACTGTCAATAACAGCGGCGGAAGGAACATTACGCATATAATCCTGAACATGTCCGGGGCCGGAGAGCGTTGCTACATGAATATTTTGTTTGATTTCTTCTTTGAAAACATCATGCATAATTTTTGCGCTTTCCGCTTCAAGTCCTTTCATGGCCAATAAAAAGGTTTTTCCATTCAAATCATAGCCGTTAAGTTCTTTAGCTAAAGATCTCAAATGCTGGCAGCCGATAGAAATGATAACAGTGTCATTAACCAATATTTTATCTAAGCTATCAAACAAAAACATATTGTCGGATAAAGATAAATATTCGTTTTTGCGAGTATCGCGCAATTCAATAAAATTAGGTGAAGTTTTTAAGTCATACATTAAAACATTGTTTATTTTGTCTTTGCAACGATTTGCTGCATACCAGGCCAAAAATGTTCCCCAGCGACCGCACCCGATAACGGAAATATCTTTCATAGTAGAATTCCTTTAAAGTTGAAACAATATATGCTTAAAGAAATAACTCAAAAAAAAGAGGAAAGCAACTTAATATAAATAAACTAACAGGTAACTATAAAGCTTTTCTTATGCGTTGGCGTTCAATAATGGCGTTAACATGGTTAAATTCTTCAAAAGAACGATAAGCTTGATCATATCCTTGTTTGTCATAATTATAAAAAACTTTATTCGCCAGCATTTTTATGGTGTTGTCAATTTTTTCAAAAGCGGCGTTATAATCGGCACTGAAAGTGTTTTTGGCTTTTTTCTTAACAACATCGTGATAAGCATTAATCACTTTAATAGTTTCGTCAGCTGAATTGGCATAACCTTTAGTCTCAAAATCATACATAATCTGAGCTGTTGTCTGATAAAAGTATTTATTGGTTAAAATACTTTTTTGTTTAGCGTTGCTACTATCGATAATCATATTCCATATCCCAAGTTACAAACTAAGCTTAAAATATAGCAAAAAAAAAGAAAAAATCAAGTTTATTTTAGTCTGCTTCTTTTCATGACCTTTTATGTTTGACAAAATAGAAAAAAATAGTATCCTGAAAATACATTTTTATTATTAATATATAGATATATGGAAAAAAGATTACAGTACTTTAGTTTGTTTCTTTTTCTTGCCGCTATGACCGGTATGCTTCTTTTTTGTATGTACAAACAAGAACGTTTGATTGAAAAAGAAACGTTTTCTCTTCAAGTTCAAGCGTCAGGTGTTTTTGAACGCAAGGTTATCAATTATGTTTGGCTGGAAACTTCGTCCGGACGAGAACACTGCAAGGCAGAAACAAAAGGCATTGTGCTTCAGGGAGATTCTACTGTCTACCCAATTAGAAACAGTGTTTCTTTTTCTCGCGGAGACAGTGTTTTTATTTCAGACGAAGTGGCTCTGAAAAAACGTCCGGCGGATGTTAAAGCTATACATTCTGCGCTGATGCCTCAACAAAAACATTTCGATTTAATGCTGTTTGCTTTTCTAGTCTTTGGAATAATAGCAGTTTATAACCTTTTAGGGTATATTGCCTTAAAAAAAGAAAATAAAACGGCAGGCTGAACACACAAAAAAACGCTCTTCAAAAAGAAGAGCGTTTTTTTTGTGTGCGGAAAATATTATTCAACATTTCCAAATGGATTGATGTTTTTATCTGCATTTTGGTTCGCACGCAAATCAAACAAATTCATCATTGTTGTTGAAACATAAATAGATGAATAAGTCCCTACGATAACTCCCCAAACAATGACAAATGAAAAACTGCGCAAAGCCTCGCCGCCGAAGATAAACAAAGCTAAAGAAGCTAATAAAGTTGTAATACCTGTCAAAATTGTGCGGGAGAAAATATCATTAGTACTTTTGTTTAACAATTCGTACTGCGGCATTTTCTTAAATTTGCGTAAGTTTTCGCGGATACGGTCATAGTTAACAACGGTATCATTTACGGAATAACCAGCCAAAGTTAAAATGGCGGCAACCGTTGTCAGACTTACATCAAAACCCAACAATGACAATAAACCGACAGTTGTCAGCAAATCATGAAACAATCCAATCATAGCTCCGAGAGCAAATTGCCATTCAAAACGGAACCAAATATAGAATGTAATTGCCAAAACAGCAATCAAAGAAGCTATTATACCGGCTTTTTTCAATTCATCGCCGACTTGCGGACCAACCAATTCTACTTTGCGATATTCAAAATCACTGCCTAAAGTGGTTTTGATTTGGTTGACGGCAGCCATTTGAGCTTTTTCGTCTAACTCTTTGGCTTGTGCGCGAATCATCATTTCATCGCCGTTTTCGCCGATGGATTGTAGATTAATGTCGTCAAGATCAACAGTTTCAAGCTTTTTGCGCATTTCTTCCATGTTGATAATTTCAGGGCTTTTAACCTCAATTAAAATACCGCCGGAAAAATCAATGCCGTAATTAAAGCCTTTGAAAGCGATACTTAAAATCGAAACTATGCACATAGTAATTGAAATTGCGTATCCCAATTTTCTATATTTTAAGAAATCGATAGTGGTGTCTTTTGTCACCCAGCTGAATATCTTCATTTTATATCATCCTCTTTCAAATTAAATAGGCAGTTTGGTTGGTTTATATTTCATAATCCAGCCGGTAATAATTAATCTGGTTACGGTAACCGAGGTAAACATTGACGTAGCAATACCTATTGCCAGGGTGACGGCAAAACCTCTGACCGGACCTGTGCCGAAATACAACAGAACAAAAGCGGCAACCAGCGTTGTCAAGTTAGAGTCAACAATTGTTGCCCAAGCTTCAGTAAATCCTGCTTCAGCAGCATCTTTTGTTGAACGTCCGTGATTAACTTCCTCGCGCATTCTTTCAAATATCAATACGTTGGCATCGACAGCCATACCGATTGTTAAAATAACACCGGCAATACCCGGTAAGGTTAAAGTTGCGCCGATAACGCTCAGTACGCCTAACATCAGGAACAAGTTAAGGAATACTGCAACCGTTGTGAAAATACCGAACAATCCGTAAGCGGCAATCATAAATGCAACTACGCATATTAAACCTATTACGGAGGCAAAGATGCCGGCGTTAATAGAGTCTGAACCTAAACCAGCGCCAACAGTTCTCTCTTCAATAACTTCCAACGGAGCAGGCAATGCGCCTGATCGAAGCAGCATAGCCAATTCGCCGGCTGATTCAATAGTAAAGTTTCCGGAAATTATACCTGAACCTCCGGTAATCGGGCTGTTGATGTTCGGAGCTGAAATGACTTCATTGTCAAGTACAATAGCCAATCTTTCATTAACATTTTTAGAGGTTGCTTCACCAAATTTTTTGCTGCCGATACTGTCAAACTTAAAGCTTACAACCGGCTGTCCGTCTTGGAAAGAAGCAGCTGCGTCAACCAAATGTTCTCCGGTAACAACAGATTTACGGCTGATAACCAATGTTTCGCCGTTTTCACCGGTAATCAAACGGGAGTTGCTGCTTAACTTACCGCGGCGTGCATCAGCTGCGGTGGTTCGGCTGTCAACCAAATTAAACGATAATTTGGCTGTTTTTCCCAACAATGATTTTACGTATTCAGGATTTTGTTCTCCGGGGAGCTGTACTGTAATTCTGTCGGCACCTTGTCTTTGAATCGATGGTTCTTTAGTTCCGGCGGCATCAATACGGCGGCGGACAATTTCAATAGACTGGTCTACAATTTTCATTTTCAATTGTGTCAAAGCCTGATCGGTGTATTTAAGTTCAATTACGCCGTCTCCGTTTTCGGAAACATTCAATCCTTCTTCCAATTTTCTGAATTGAGCAACAGCTTTGGTACGGGCATTTATATTGTCAATTTTAACCTTAACGCTGTCTGCACCGGCTTTCAAATTTTGGTAACGAATTTTATTTTCACGTAAAGACTGGCGTACGGAATCTTCAAGCAATGACATTCTGTCTTTTAACACATCGTCAATTTGTACTTGCAATAACAGGTTTGATCCGCCTTGCAAATCAAGTCCGAGGTTGACCGGTTTCCACCATTGAGGCAGATTAATTTTCCCGCCCAAAAAGTTCGGAACCGCAAAAAATATTCCGACCAAACAAATGGCCAAAATAATATAAACTCTGGTTTTGGATAGTTTATACATAAAAAAATCCTCTTATTTCTTTTTGTTTTTAGAAGTTTTTTCTGCTTTTGCAGTCGGCAATACAACCTTTTCGTCGATAACATCGCGAACGGTTGCACGATAGACTGTTACAGTTACGCCTTCGGCGATTTTCACATCCAACTTGTCTTCGTTAACTTTTTCGACAATGGCGCAAATCCCGCCGCCGGTAATAATTTTATCGCCTTTTTTTATAGCGTTAAGCATGGTTTCATGCGCACGGATTTTCTTTTGCTGCGGGCGAATTAAAATAAAATAAAAAATGATGAAAATAAGAAGCAGCTGCACAAGGCGCGGAAGCTGATCGCCGCGTTCATGCAGCAGCGGCTCGGCCTGTCCATGAAAGCGAACTGGCAGATCTATCCCACGGCAAAGCGCATGGTGAGCGCGGTCGGCTACCGCTTTTCCCGCACTCATGTCATTCTGCGCAAGCGGAATTTCC
>UQMA01000045.1 GCA_900542055.1 uncultured Azospirillum sp.
GCTCGATTTTGCTGAATGCAAAATCGTCCAGCGATCTTCAGATTATAAAAACATCACAGATCCTTGACGAAATGCAAACGCATTTCGAGGGATGACTTTAGAAGAGCAGATCCCTTGACGAAACGCATGCACGTTTCGAGAGATGACAAGAAGAACAGATCCCTTGACGTTTTTGATTGTCATCAAAAACGAGAGATGACGGAAAAAGTGTTTTGAGTGCATACAAAAAGAGGATAACGAAGAAAAGGAGAAAGACCTTTATAAGTTCGTTCAAAAACGAGGGATGATGAGGAAGAAATACTTTGCCGATTAAGGACGGCGGCGAAAATCCATAAAAATAGGACGGCGTCCTTCGCGTAACGCTTTACGCTGATATTTTGTTTGTACCCAGTCTGAAGGTTCATGCTTCCAGTCGTTTCCGCAAACAGCCGTCCACTCAAAGTCTGAGCACTCATGCATACGGCGCAAAGTCCATACCTTGTATGTCATATGATCAGTGGCAACCCGCAAAATACCATTCGGTTTGAGAATACGCGCAATAGTTTTTAAGTTGTCGGGATTGATAAAACGCCGTGCTGCATGACGTTTTTTGGGCCACGGATCAGGAAAAAGCAAAAAAACTTTATCTAAGCAGGCATCAGGCAATAAAGAAAAAAGCAAGCGAATGTCATCATCCCAAATACGCACATTATCTGTACGGTTGGGCAGCAATTTGATTGCGTCATTGATTTCATCATTTTGTTTGATTCCTGTCATCAGGCTTAACAAGTTTGCAATGCCGTTTTTAAACACTTCGGCTCCAATGTAACGATTTTGCGGATGAGCGGCAGAATGTCCTGCCAAATGGTCGCCATCTCCAAAACCTATTTCTAAGCAGGTTTCAAAGGCAGAAGGAGCAAAATCAAGCGGATTTTTAGGATCCAATTTAACTTGAGGCAGAAAAGTTTCCATTAAAGCAGATTTGGCCTTGCGCAGGCGTCTTCCTTGTCTGCGCCCGTAAAAATGAGGTTTGTCTTCTGAAGTCATGGCTGTTTTCCTTAATATATTTTCGGCATTACTTTTCAGGCATAATAAAAGCCGGCTATGTAAAATGCCAGCTTTATTTTTGCAATGCTAACAAAATTGTTTAATCTTCATCCAGAGTGTGTTTTTGCAAGGAGGATGATTTTGACATAGCAACAATTAAATCAAACAAAATTTTTGCGGTTTTGCGGTTGTTGATTTTGTAATAAGCTTTAACTAATTCCAACGTTTCCTGACGTTTCATCGGATCCATATCAATATCGGAAGAGGTTTCTTCAAGATATAAAGACTGTTCAGCTTCGTTGCTGCTGCTGAAAACGCGCGGGCTTTGAGAGGCAACTTCTTTGTCCATATCTTCAAAGAAAAAGTTTATTGGCACATTCAGCACATTTCCAATATCCCACAAACGGCTGGCTCCGACACGGTTGCTGCCTCTTTCGTATTTTTGTACTTGTTGAAACGTTAAGCCCAACATGGCTGCAAGTTTTTCCTGACTCCAGCCTAAAATTGTTCGACGCAATCTGATGCGGTTGCCAACATGAATATCAATAGGGTTAGGCTGCCCGCTTGGTGTCCGGCCGCGACTGGCCTTTTTGGATTTTTGTAATGTCATATTATGTCTCCAAATTAGTGTGACCGGAGTATATAATTGCTACTTTTAGTACTGTTGTCAATGGATTTTTGAATAATATTTTATATAAAAAATTAGCTATATGTATTTGAAAATATTATTTTTTAATGTTTATAAAAGTGATTAAAAATGAACTTGCCACTAATAGTAGAAATAGGGACATAAAGCAAAGATTTCCATATTGCGCATAGAGAGTGTTAATGCTCAATTCTTTGGGAAGATAAGTATCCAAATTGCCCCGTTTATGCAATCCGAGAGAAGCCAAAACTTCGCCGGTTCGAGAAATAACGGCTGAGATGCCCGAGTTGGCTGCGCGTACAATGGTTAAACCTTCTTCAACGGCGCGCAGGCGTGCGGTTACTAAATGTTGATAAGGGCCTGAGCTAAGCCCATACCATCCATCATTGGTGAGATTTATAAGCCATTGCGGGCGATTTTGATTATCGGCTACCTGATGAGGAAAAATTATTTCGTAACAAATTAAAAGTCCAAAGGGAGGAAGATCGTCAATATTAAAAGTTTTAACTCCGTTGCCAGCTTTGAAATCGGAGATGACTTTGGTTATTGGACGCAGGCTTGCAGGCAAGAGATTTCGAAACGGAATATATTCTCCGAAAGGCACAAGATGAGATTTTGCATAGGTATCTATAATGCCTTTGTCCGATTTGAATATAAATCCGGCGTTAACGGGAAGCCAACGGTCGTCCATATCTGGAAAATAATCAATGCTGCCGGTTATTAAATATCCTTTGTCGGGAACAGCCGGCAACATCTGATAAAAATGGCTTTTATCTAATGCTACCGGAAAAGTGCTGGCTGTTTCGCCCCATATAACTATTTTTTTGTCTGAAAAACCATCGCTTTGCGACATTTCAATATAATCAGCAAAGTTTTTTTCCAATTCGGCAAAATCCCATTTCAAATTTTGCGGAATGCTTGGTTGTACAATTCTCAGAGATATGTCTGAATTTTCATTGTTATTCAGCAAGTTTGTACGGTATTGTCCGAAAATGAAAACAAGTGTAATCAAAAGAACGTCAACGCTCAAAGAAATAACGGCATTTTTGCGGTGAGGTTCAAGTAAAATACTTGCAGGCAGCATTGTTGCTATTATTGTTAAGGCGGACAGTCCGTAAGTTCCGAAAACCGAAGCCAACTGCAAAAATCTGGTGTCAAAAGCAAGGCAAGAACCTAATAAATTCCATGGAAAACCGGTGAGAAAAAACGATCTTATCCATTCAAAAAGCCCCCAAAAAGCTCCAAAAGCAATGCAACGCGCAAAATATCCTTTAAAATAGTGCGATAATAAGGCCGGAAAAGCAGAAAATAAACCGAAAAAAAGTCCTGAGGCAATTAGTGAAATCGGAATAAGCCAGCCGAAACTGGCAAAATCTATCATTAAGGCGTGAGCTACCCATGATAATCCGCACATAAAAAATCCAAATCCGAAACCATATCCTGCCATAAATGCCTGCCGGCCGCTTGAAGCTTTGAACAGCAAAAGCCCCAGTATTCCGAAGCTCAAAAAAAGCAAACCTACCCAATGGTATGGCGGCAGAGCAAAAGTAGCAATACATCCGGCTAAAAAAGCTGATGTTTTTGGGTATGAAAAGATCCGATTTAGCATGAAAGTTTATAAATTCTCCTCATAAGGATTCGAAATTCCGAATATTTTTAATAAGCGTATTTCTTCGCCTTCCATTTCTTTTGCTTCTTCTGCATCAATATGATCATAACCGAGCAGGTGTAGAATTCCGTGAATTAAAATGTGGCAATAGTGGTCGTGCAAGCTCAAACCCTGATCATCGCTTTGTACTAACATTGTCTGCAAGGCGACAATTATATCGCCTAATTCAATCTCATCATTGCGTTTGAGATAGGATTCAAATTCTTCATCATCGAGATTGGCAAAAGACAGAACATTCGTTGGTTTGTCCAGATGGCGAAATTCAGAATTTAACTGCCTGATTTCTTCATCGTTGCTCAAAGCCAAATTGCAAGATACGCTTTTTTTGCCGTTCAGCCATTCAGGATTTAATTCCGCAATAACTTTTGCAAAAATATCTTCTGAAATTTTTTCAATGTTCGGCAATTCATCCAGCCAGCCGCCTTCGGCAATATCTATATTGATTTGTGTATTAATCATTTTCTTCCCGATTACGTTTTTCATAAGCGCAAACAATTTTTGCAACCAATCCGTGGCGAACAACATCTTCAGCACTGAAAGTTACCGATCCGATGCCTTTAATGTTTTTCAAAGTTGCAAGAGCATCTTTTAAGCCCGAAATTGTTCCTCGCGGCAAATCCACCTGACTTAAATCGCCGTTGACAACCATGCGTGAATTTTCGCCTAAGCGGGTTAAAAACATTTTCATTTGCATTGGAGTTGTGTTTTGAGCTTCATCAAGAATCACAAAAGCGTTTGACAGTGTGCGTCCGCGCATAAATGCCAATGGCGCAATTTCTATTTCACCGGCGGCAAGTTTTTTATCGACCTGTTCGGCCGGCAACATTTCGTACAATGCATCATATAGCGGGCGAAGGTAAGGGTCGACTTTGTCTTTGAGGTCACCAGGTAAAAATCCGAGATTTTCACCGGCTTCGACAGCTGGACGCGATAAAATTATCTTGTCGATTGTACCGTCAAGCATCATTGAAACAGCTAAAGCAACAGCCAGATAAGTTTTTCCGGTACCGGCAGGGCCTAAGCCAAAAACCAATTCATTGTCCATCATTTCTAAAATATATTTAGCTTGTGTTTGTGAACGGGGATAAATATGGCGTTTTTTTGTTTTAAGAACAATATTGTTCAAGTCGATGTTTTTCTTTTCGTCGATTTCTCCACCGCTCATTCTGACGGCAGCTTTAACTTCTTGCTCGCCGATTTCAATTCCTCGGCTGACTTTGCTGTATAAAGCATTGATAGCTTCTTTTGCATTTTTGCAGGCCTCATCGTTTCCTTTAATCGAAACGTGATTGCCAAAAGTTGAAATTTCGACATTTAAGGCTTCTTCAATCAATTTCAAGTTGCTGTTACTAGGACCGACAATTTGTTGAAGAAGTTGATTGTTAAAAAGTTCAAATTCTGTTTCTGCCATAATTTTAGACCTTTGTAGTTGTTTTTATTTTATTTTTCCGCTCAATGCGTTCATGCCGCCGTCAGTGATTTCAACATTTTTGATTTTGTTGAGGTCATCTGAGCAGCCTTGAACCACCACTGTTTGCATATATGGAGTGCGTCCGAAAATTTCGCCGCTTTTCCGGCCTTTGCTTTCAAATAATACCGGCATTATTTTACCGACACATCCTTTATTAAAGTTTAACTGTCTTGAAAAAAGTTTTTCCTGAAGAATGTCTAATCGTTCTTTTTTTACTTTTTCATCAACCTGATTAGAAAAAACGGCGGCAGGAGTTCCTGCTCGGCGGCTGTATTTGAATGAAAAAGCTTGTATATAGCCGACTTTGTCAACCATATCCAATGTAGCGGCAAAATCTTCATCCGTTTCTCCGGGAAAACCGACAATAAAATCAGATGAAAATCCGAGCGCCGGATTTGCCGTTTTTAACTTTTCAATAATTTCCAGATATTGCCCGCTTGTATGGCGGCGGTTCATTGCTTTGAGAATTTTATCTGAGCCAGATTGCAAAGGCAAATGCAGGTAGGGCATAAGTTTGCTTAAATTTTTGTGGCAGGCAATCAATTCATCGGTTACATCGGCAGGATAAGAAGTTGTGTAACGCAATCTTTCCAATCCGTCAATTTCAGCAAGCTTGTTGAGCAAATAGGCTAGACTGCGTTCCTTACCCGAGGCATCTTCTCCGTGATAAGAATTGACGTTTTGTCCCAAAAGGTTGATTTCCAATGTGCCTGATGCAACCAATTGTCTGGCTTCAGTCAAAACACTTTCGACGGGACGAGATGTTTCAACTCCGCGTGTGTAGGGAACAATGCAATAAGTGCAGAAATTGTTACAGCCTTCCTGCACAGCCAGATATGAACAGGCACCGGAAGCGTGGTTTTGCGGCAAATGGTCAAATTTGCTTTCAGCCGGAAAATCGGTGTCAATAAGGCAGATTTTTTTGTCATTCGCTATGCGCTGCAAAATTTCGGGAATACGATAGTAAGTCAGCGGACCGGTTGCAAAATTTACATAAGGAGCCCGTTTGGCGATTTGTTCGTTTTCTGCCTGCACCACACAACCAACGACACCAATGATGGTTTCTAAACCTCGTTCGGCTCGTTCATTTTTAATGATTTCAACACGTCCGAGATCCGAAAAAAGCTTTTCAGCAGCCTTTTCTCGGATATGACAAGTATTAAACAAAATCAAATCGGCATCTTCAATTTTTTTTGCCGGTTTGTAGCCCATATTTTCCAAAATGCCGGCAATTCGTCCTGAATCATAGACGTTCATTTGGCAGCCGAAAGTTTTGATGTAATAGTTCACGATATTCTATAATCCCGTACGTTAATATAAATTGCAAATATATTAGCTTACCGATGTTTATTTTCAAGCCTTTTTTAGTTTTTGCAATGCGACAAATATTTTGTCTTCTTTTTTGTTGCTTATTAAAAAGCCATTTGTTATGATTAAACATAAACTTTGTTTATACTGCGATATATAATTTAAGGAGAAAACAATGGATAAACAATTCGATGCAATTATGGGCATGAGCGATGATGCTAAAGTTGCATATCTCAAAGCTTTTACTCGTTTAGCCAGTGCCGATGGCAATTTTGACGACAATGAAAAAGCTTTTATCAAAGATTTGGCTGAAAATTATGTTGTTCCAACAGAACGTCTGGCTGAAATTTATGCCGCAGAGAGTGATGATGAAATTATTAGAGAAGTTTCAAAAATACAAAATCGCCGCGCTGCTTTGGAATTGATTAAAGAATTGTGTTTTTTGGCACATGCAGATGATGAATTGACAGATGATGAAACTTTGTTTATCGGTCGTATCGGGCAGGCAATGCATGTTGAATTGGAAAAAATAGAGCAAATCAGCAATTGGGTAATTGATAAAATTATTCTGGCTGAGGAAGCAAAAATTATTTTTGAAGAGGTATAAACTTTTTCAAACAAGGAGGCGGTAAATGGTAAATCCTCAAGAAGAACTTCAGCGTAAGCAAAGGGAAAGACTTGAGCATCTGAGATCAATTCAAATAGGAAAACAGGGAGCGCAAAGCGAACTGATAGCCGCCCTGGCAAAGACAGGGAAACCGCTTGTGACGGTGGTTATGGCAG
>UQMA01000046.1 GCA_900542055.1 uncultured Azospirillum sp.
CGTATCGTTACTGTATTTCTTGAAAATTTTTTCAAAAAATATGTAGAATATGACTTTACCGCTCAAATGGAAGAATTTTTAGACGATGTTTCTGCCGGCTCTATGGAGTGGAAAAAGCTTTTAACCGGATTTTGGGCTAAATTTATCAAAAATATAGAAGCCGTCAGCCCATTGCAAATGAGCGAAGTAATTGACAAAATTGATGAAGTTCTCGGAGCGCATTTGTTCCCGCCGCGGGAAGACGGTTCCGATCCCCGTTCTTGCCCTGAGTGCAAAAAAGGGAGATTAGGCATAAAATTGGGACGTTTTGGACCTTTTATCGGCTGTTCAAATTATCCTGAATGCAAATACACAAAACAACTGGTTGATACTTCTGCCGAAGAAGAAGCTGCCGCTAGCGCTCCGCAATTGGCTACTCCTGAAGACAAAGTTCTTGGTGAAACCAACGGACAGCCTGTTTATTTGAAAAAAGGGCCTTACGGCTATTATGTTCAGCTTGGAAATGACACCGGCAAAGAAAAACCGCGCCGCTGTTCGCTGCCCCGCTGCACAACTCCGGAAACCGTCACGCTTGAACAGGCTTCAATTTTGTTGAGTTTGCCGCGCTTGTTGGGAAATGGCATTGAAGTTAATATCGGAAAATTCGGAACTTATCTGAAACAGGGCGGAAAATCAAAATCATTGACCGGAAATGATAATATTTTTAACATAACGCTTGAACGCGCTGAACAGATTTTGCAAGGCGTAGCAGAAAAACCGCAAGCTAAAGTTATCGGCATAAACCCGCACAATAAACAGGAAATCACTTTGAATTCCGGACGTTACGGACCTTATTTGAAATGCGGAAAAAATAATTACGCCCTGCCGAAAGATTTACGTGATCATGAGCCTACACTTGAAGAAGCCGTAAAAATCATCGATGCTAAAAAATAATATTAAAATACCGCCCTGCTTCAGGCGGTATTTTAATATATCAGCTTTTATAGCAGACTATTCACAGTATTTATATTTTTTTATGGAATATTTGCTAAAAAAATGATACATTCCGCACAAAATATAAAAAACTAAAAAAGGATCTGAAAGTGAACGATACTTATTCCAGAGATGAGGCCTATTCTATAAAAATCGGTCTGTATGCTGTTTTAATTATAGCATTTCTGGCTTCAGTCTACATTATCAAAAGAACTGCTGCGCATAATGAGGAAGAACGCAGTCATTATTCATTGCAGGCGCGTTTCGGGCGCACTGACGGTTTAGCCGTCGGCAATGCGGTTCGCATGGCTGGAATTACCGTCGGCAAAGTCATTAATGCGAAAATCGACGAACACTACAATGCTATCTTAACTCTTGAAATAAAAGATAACATTAAAATTCCAGATGACAGTTCGGCATCTATCGTCAGCGACGGCATTCTCGGAAGCAAATATATCGAAATAGAACCAGGCGGCTCCGAAGACTATTTAGCTCCGCAAGGAGAATTTTCGTACACTCAAGACGCTATGGTTTTAGAAGAACTGCTGGATAGAATAATCAGCATCGGAAAAGCTAATCGTGCAAAAACCACCTCAAAAGAAACAGAAGGAGCTGAATAAATGAAAAAAAGACCGGTTGAAACTATTATGGGACTTGTTGTCTTGTTAATTGCAGGACTGTTTTTATACTTTGCTTACTCTGTTTCGGATTTGCAAGTTGTTAAAGGTTATGAAGTTACTGCAAAATTTTTAAAAGTCGGCGGACTTAATGTCGGCGCAGACGTTATGATTAACGGTATTAAAATCGGCACCGTAATCGGACAAAAACTTGATAATGAAAATTATGACGCCGAAATCAAATTGAGCATTGCATCAGACATAAAACTCCCAAAAGACAGCACGGCAATGATTTCAAGCAATGGACTGATGGGAAACAAATTTATCAAAATAGAACCAGGAAAATCTAAAGATATGCTCCAAAACGGCGATGAAATATCCAATACAAAAGACTTTAAAACTTTGGAAGATATGGTTGGCGAAGTTATATTTATGGTGACCGGAAATGATGAAAAAAGCGAATAAAATATCAACAATTTCGGCAATTGCATCAATTGCAGGCGCAATGTCCGCATCTGCTGCCGAAATTTCAACCAATACTGCCGTTATGCAGGCAATGGATAAAATCACGGGGCAAGTAAGTTTGATTGAAGTTCCTGTTAATCAGGAAACCACGTTCGGAACATTTTCCATTGTTGTAAGAGAATGCAAAACCCGCACTCCTGAAGAAACTCCGGAAAATTTTGCTTTTGTTGACGTGGTTGATAAAAACACCAAAAAAGGCGATGTAAACATATTTAAGGGTTGGATGCTTTCCTCTACTCCGGCGCTTAATCCAATAGCGCATCCGGTCTATGACGTATGGTTGCTGAAATGCGTTAATAAACTTGTCGATCCTAAAAACTTAATGAACAAAGAACAATTGGATGAGCGCGATAACATTGTAATGGAACGCTCAAATCAAAATGATTCGGACGAAAAAGAGCCTGAAACACAAGATGAAAAGCCTGCTTTTGAAGGCGCTGTTAACGGAGAACCGGTTAATTTAATTCCAAATGAAATCCCGAATACGGATAATGCCGTTAACGGCGAAAATAAAGATAATATCGAAAACGATAACGTTACTCAGCCTTCTGTTTCAGAACAAAATGAAACGCTGCCTCAGCAGCCTGTTTCCGAAGCAACCTCTGCTCCAACTGCAGATGAAAAAACTCTGCCGGCAACAGATGATGTTGTCAATAACGAAGGCGAACCTCAGGCTTTGGTCGTCCTGCCGGAAAAACCAGCGGTTGCCGATACTTCGTTCCAAGCAGGAAATGCTTCTTTGCAACAAGCGGATTATGAAACTATTGACGATGATAAAGCAGCTGAAAATAGCGCTAATGTAAAAGAAGTTCCCGCAGAACGACCAGATATTAAAGCTGAAGAAAAAGCCACTTTAGACACGGTTGAACCCGCGGAAAAAGTTATTGAAGAAAAAACACCTGAAATAACTGAAAATAAAGACAATCCCAAAAACTCTGTTTCAGAACAAGATGTAAATTCTTCAAAAACAGATGGTTCAGACGATAAAAAACAAGTAGCTGCGTCTCCAGAAACAACCGAAAATAAAAACGCTCCTGTTTCAGAAAATACAAAAGAAAATAATAATGCGGTAGAAAACAGCGAAGATGCAATTTCACGCTTGGAACGGGAGCTCTCAGAACAATTGGATGGGGAGTAAAAATATGACAGCAGAAAGCGATATTGATGTCAGCTTTGTAATGACAGTCTACAACAAAGAATATTATTTGCCGTCTGTCTTAAAAGCCTTGCTCAATCAAAGCGGTTTAAAAAATCCGGAATATATTTTTGTGGATGATGTTTCAAACGATAAATCCGTTCAAATTATTAAAGAAATGACCAAAGGTATAAACAATGTCACCATTGTTGAAAATGATCATAATCGCGGTATCAGCGCCCGTATTAACCAAGGAATTGCCTTAGCAAAAGGCAAATGGTGCCGCATGCTTGATTCTGATGATATTTTCCCATTGGATTCAACAGAAAAAATGATTGCGCTGGCTGAAAAAATCCCTGCCGATATGGTTTATGGCTGCTTTACAAAAACCGGAAAAGAACCGGCTGAATTAGAGCAATGTAAATTGGAAGATTTTACTTATACCTACTCCCAAAATGCTTTAATCGGAGTTTTGACCGGACGTTTTACCCGTATGGGACAATTAATCAAAACCGCAGTATTGCAAAAAGCTGAAGGCGCCGATGAAAGGGCTTTTATTCAAGATGAATCCATTCCTTTACGCGCAGCAGTTTATGCAAACGGAATTGCAAAAATGAGCGCCAATGTTGTGTTGGTTCCCAAAGAAATCGGAAACTTTTCCGGCAATAAAATCCAGCTTGATCACGACCGCTTTATGGCTTATTACTGGATGATAAAAGATAACACTCAATTATCCGAAAAAACAATGCATCTAATGTATATGCGAGCTTTATCTGCTTATTGGAAATTTGTTAAAAAGACTGATAAACATCCCTATTTTCACAGCATTTTCAGACGCTATTTATGGTGTAAAATCAGCAACTGCCAACCGGACATCAAATATCTCGACCGCATTTGCAAAATTTTTATGAGCAGAGATGATGTCAGAAGAATCAAACCCTGATTTGATATAACATTAAGATAGAATTTTATATTTAAGCCGTATTTATAAAGAAAGTTAAAACAGATGATAAACAACAAACTAACAGAAACAGTATATTATGTCGGTGTTGATGATAAAGACATTGATTTGTTTGAGGGACAATACATTGTTCCAAATGGAATTTCTTATAATTCTTACATTATCGCTGACAAAAAAATAGCCGTTATGGATACGGTAGACGCCCGTAAAACAAATGAATGGCTGATAAATATAGAAAAAGTTTTAAATGGGAAAAAGCCGGATTATTTAGTAATTTTGCACATGGAACCGGATCATACCGGAAGTTTAGAAACATTTTTAAATAAATATCCTGATTGCAAAATTGTTTCAAATGCCAAACTGTTTGCAATGATTCCTCAGTTTTTTGAAGGATTAAATATTGACGATGAACACAAAGTTGTTGTTGCCGAAGGCGGAAAATTGGAACTCGGAGAACACGTATTAACTTTTGTTATGGCTCCTATGGTACATTGGCCGGAAGTTATGGTTGCATACGACAATAAAGATAAAATTTTGTTCTCGGCTGACGGTTTCGGAAAATTCGGAGCATTGGACACTGATGAAGACTGGGCATGCGAAGCCAGAAGATACTATATAAACATTGTCGGAAAATACGGCGCTCCGGTGCAATCATTATTAAAAAAAGCCTCGACATTGGATATTGAAAAAATTTTTCCTCTGCATGGACCGATGCTGACTGAAAACTTATCATACTACATTAATAAATACGATATTTGGAGCAGTTACAGAGCAGAAGATAAAGGAATATTAATCGCCTATGCTTCTGTTTACGGTCATACTAAATTTGCGGCTGAAAAATTGGCCGAAGAACTCAATAATATGAACCAAAAAACAATTTTAACCGATTTAGCGCGCGATGATATGGCAGAAGCCGTGGAAAATGCTTTTAGATATGACAGACTTGTATTGGCTTCCGTTACTTAT
>UQMA01000047.1 GCA_900542055.1 uncultured Azospirillum sp.
AACTGCACCCGACGCAAAAGCCGGAGGCTTTGCTTTATCGGGTTTTGATGTCCTCTTCAAATGTTGGAGATGTGGTGCTTGATCCATTTTTTGGAACCGGAACAACCGGCGCTGTGGCAAAAAAAATAGGGCGCAATTTTATAGGTATTGAACGTGATAAAACTTATATTGAAGGGGCTCAAAAAAGAATTGATGAAACTGTTCGTATTCGTAACGGTGCTTGTTTGGGATATACAACCAAAAAACGCCAACCGCGCGTTCCTTTCGGAAGCATTGTCGAATGCGGATTGCTCAAAGCGGGTGATAAGCTTTATGACGCAAAAGGAGATGTGTCGGCTTTAATTCGCTCTGACGGAACATTGGTGTCAACCTTCGGAAACGGTTCTATTCACCAAATGGGTGCTGCGGCGCAGAATGCAGCCGCTTGCAACGGATGGACTTATTGGCATTATATGGATGAAAAACATCAGCTCGTTATGATTGATGAACTTAGAAAAATTGTTCGCGATGAGCTTTTTCCTGAATAATCTTGTTTTAATTTTCTAAAAAATACTTGCTCTCATTTGCAAAATCGTTCAAAATAATCAAAAAATGATTTTTATTGCAAAAGAATGACAAAAAAGAATGCAAAAGTATAACAAACTGAGAAAGGCGGATGAGGTTGTTCGTACCTATGCTGCTATTGATCTTGGTACAAATTCATGTCGACTTGTGATTGCCGCGCCGACCCCGACATCATTTAGAGTGATTGAAACGTTTTCAAGAATCACTCGTCTTGGCGAAGGCATAATCAACGGCAATCGGCTGAGTAAAGACGCAGTTAAACGCACAATAAGGGCTTTGAAAATTTGTTCGGAAGTTATTAACGAATATGCTCCGATTTATCGTTCCCGTTTTGTGGCGACCGCTGCCTGTCGTCGTGCTGATAACTGTAAAGAATTTTTAACCGAAGTAAAAAAACAAACAGGATTGAATATTGAAATTATTTCTTCACAAGAAGAGTCGCGGTTGGCTGTCGTTGGGTGTGTTCCTTTGCTCAATCGAAATTTGAAAAGAGTTTTGGTTTTTGACATTGGAGGAGGTTCAACCGAAATATCATTGGCGCGGGTGACCAACACCGGCAAAACCTTTATAGAGGGATATATTTCTCTGCCTTACGGCGTTGTTACTGTTTCTGAGGCTTTTCCGAATAAAGATATGACAAATTTGGCATATAATACCATTATTGAGCGCACGCATAAGCTATTGGAAGGTTTTGAAGAAAAACACCATATTTATGAAGCAATACAAAATCAGGAAATTCAAATTATCGGTACATCGGGAACCGTAACGGTTTTAGGAGCTATTCAATTGAATTTGCCGAGATATAACCGTTCAGCTGTCGATGGTATTTCTATCAGCAAAGAAGATCTGGCTCGTTCAATTACCAAAATAAGGCGTATGGGAGCAGAGGGAAGAAAAAAACATCCTTGTATCGGACCGCTGAAGGCCGATTTAACCATTGCCGGCTGTGCAATTATTGAAGGAATTTGCTCTTTTTGGCCGGTTTCCGAGGTTACGGTTGCCGATAGAGGAATTAGGGAAGGAATTTTGCTTGATTTGATGCATAGTCATCAGTCTAAGCCGAAACGGCGTAATTTTTATGGACGCAAAAACACAAAAAGGAATAATGAACATGACACAGCAAAACGTTGCGGCAATTGATTTAGGTACCAATTCTTGTCGATTGCTGATTGTTGACGGACAAGGAAAAACTCTTTACAAAAACGCGATTTCAACCCGTATGGGCGAAGGAATGTCAGAGCACAACCGCTTCACAGATGAAGCGATTAAGCGCGGAGTTGAATGTTTTTGTTCTTTCAAAATGCTGATGGATGAATATAAGGTCGAAAAATATAGAGCCATTGCCACAGCGGCTTGCCGCACTGCTGAAAACGGAGCGGATTTCGTTGATTTGATTTACAGACAGGCCAATATAAAACTTGAAGTTATCAACGGTTATGAAGAAGCGCGCTTGAATCTTTTAGGGGCAATGCAGAATGTTATGAACGAGCCGTCGAAATATGTTGTTATTTATGATTTGGGCGGCGGCTCAACCGAAATAACTCTGGCGACAAAAGATATAAATCCGCAAATTTTGCACACGGTTTCCATTCCGTGGGGCGCGCGGAATTCTTCCGAAAAATTTGGTTTGATTGATTATGATTCGCAAAAGGCGGCTTTGTTGGCAAATGAAATCAGCAAATATACTAAAGATTTTATCCGAAATTCAAAACTTGCCGATTATGCAAAAGATACCTGTTTTGTTGCAACATCAAGCACGCCTCTGCGTTTGGCGCATTTGGTAAAAGGTTGGTATCCGTATGACAGAAATCGGGCTGATGGTATGAAAATTGATACGAAAGAATTGGATAAAGCGGTTGAAATAGTCTATAAGATGTCTGCGGATGAAAGAGATCATAATTCTTGCGTCGGACCATCGAGGGCAAGCATTTTTAATGCCGCAGGCGTTATATTTTCTCAAATTTATCATGATTTGGGAGCTAAAGAATTGATAGCTTCGCTTAAAAGCGCCGTAGATGGAATTGTTATGGAGCTGCAAAATGGCTCAAACTAAAACAGCAAACAGCATTATGGCTAGGCGCGGCTTGGCTGTAAAAGTAAAAACAGCCAAATACCGCAAAAAATCATCAAATCAATGGCTGCTGCGTCAACTCAATGATCCTTATGTAGCTGAAGCGCAGAGAGTCGGCTATCGTTCGCGCGCGGCGTTTAAGTTAATTCAATTGGACGAAAAGTTTAAATTTTTAGGCAAAGGCAAAACCATTGTCGACCTAGGCTGCGCACCGGGGGGATGGACGCAGATTGCCGTGCAGCGCAACAAAGGCAGCGGTCAGGTTGTCGGGCTGGATATTTTACCCACAGAGCCGATTGCAGGCGCAACGCTTATTCAACAGGATTTTACGGCAGAAGATGCTGCTGATAAACTGAAAGCCTTGTTAAACGGCAAAGCTGACATTGTGATGAGCGATATGGCTGCTAACACAACCGGACACCAGCAAACCGACCATTTGCGGACAATTGCTTTGGTGGAATTGGCATACGATTTTGCCAAAGATGTTTTGAACGAGGGCGGAATTTTTATTGCCAAAGTGTTCAAAGGCGGTGCAGAAGCTGAGTTTTTAGCGGAAATAAAGAAAAATTTCTCTAAGGTGGCTCATTTTAAGCCTGATGCCAGCCGTAAAACTTCTCCCGAAGAATATCTTGTGGCCATTGGTTTCAGAGGTGTATAATGCAGATATCGGCTCGCTATCAGGCTGTTTATGAGTTGTTGCAGGAAATTTTTACCGACAAGCAGCCTGCGGATAATATTATTAACTCCTATTTTAGAGAAAGACGCTATATCGGTTCAAAAGACAGGCGTTTTATCAGCGAAGAAACTTGGGATATTATACGTCATCGTCGGCGTTTGGAATTTGAGTCGCAAAGTTCTGATATTCGCAAAATATTGTTGGTTCGTTATAGAAGAGATGATTTGTCGGAAATTTTTGCCGGCGGTCAATATGGTTTGGCAGAAGTCAATAATGAGGAAAAAAAATGGCTTTCCGAATTGTCTGAGAAAGTTTATCCGGCTGATGTTGAAGCCGAATGTCCTTTGAATTTGTATGAAAAAATCAATGATTTTGATTTGGTAAAAAGCTTAAATCAGCCGGCGCCAGCCGATTTTAGAATTAATGCCGGCAGTCGGGAAACCGTAATTGCAAAAATGATTGAAGAGGGGTTTGAAGTTACCGCAACCCCCTTTTCGCCAATAGGCATCAGAGCAAAAAGCCGGATTAATCTTAATAATTGTATGGCTTATCAGGATGGACTTATTGAACCTCAGGACGAAGCATCGCAATTGGTATCGTTGCTGGCCGATGTGCATCAAGATGATAAAATTATCGATTATTGCTGCGGAGCAGGAGGAAAAAGTCTGACTTTGGCTTATTTGCTGCATAACCGCGGATGGATTTATGCTCATGATATTGACGAGAAACGTTTAGAGGCAATACTGCCGCGGATGAAAAGGCTGGGAATTAGCAATATCAAAACGATAAAGACTCAAGAAGTCGAAAAAGATTATGATTGTTTTATTCTTGATGCTCCCTGTTCGGGAAGCGGCACCTGGCGCCGCAGTCCTGATGCAAAATTTCGTCTGACAGAAAAAAAACTCTCGGAGCTGACGGCTGTTCAGGCCGATTTACTCGATTTGGCTGCTGAAAAAATTAAACAAGGCGGAAAAATTGTGTATATTACCTGTTCGGTATTTGCGGAAGAAAATACGCGGCAAATAGAAAATTTTTGCCGAAAACATAAAAATTTTAACTTAATTGATTTATCAAAAGTATGGCGTTCAAAGATAGATGCGTTTTTTCCTTTTTCACAAAAAAATATGCTGGAGTTTAATCCATTGTCTACCGGAACAGATGGTTTCTTTTTGGCTGTTCTTGAAAAAGCATAAGATTGTGGAAAAATATAAATCGATTCTTGCAAATAAGTTATTTTTCAATATTATTAACTAAATATTAACTTTTGCGAGCAGAAAAAATGTCCGGTCAGTTTTTGAATAATTTTTACACTTATCAAAAAGCCTTGCTTCAT
>UQMA01000048.1 GCA_900542055.1 uncultured Azospirillum sp.
AGACGCTATTTAGCGACGAGAGCATTAATGCACAAATAATGCCTCAAAATTTTTTAAGAGTTTCTACAATTAAATTGTAGAAACTCTTTATTATTTTTAAATTAATACATAAGATTCAAAAAATCCCTCGATAACGAGGGATTTTTTCTATTTAGCTGTTGTTTTGACGTCCGCACCCAAATTTCCTGAAGCAATATAGGCATCTTTGCATTGAGCTCCGACACAGCGTTTCAGCACCATAGCCGATGAACCTTTGCCCTGCCCCTGCACATTCATTGACGGAACAAAAACATTCACAACTTTAATTTTGAATGTTGTGTAGCCGACATTTCCTTTTTCATCACTGAAATAAGTTTTTAAGCTATAAATTCCTTCTTGTCCGGGCATCGGCGTCCCTTCGAAAGTATAAGTGTCTTCATTGTAATGCAGCCATTTCGGCAACGCACTGTCATCAATCAAACCGGAACGGCTGATAACTCTGCCTTTAAAATTCATTCTATCAACCAATTCCTGAGGTATAGAAATCTTAATGCGTTTTCCGGTTTCTGTTTTAATGTCAGGCAGCTTGTCAGATGATGACAAATTGACCGGAGGACGTTTTGCCGGAACTTTCAGCAAATAAGGACGGTTATCCGGCATAAAGTCGCCATCGCCCCATTTTTGCATACTTCCGCGCAAATATACGGCAATTTTTGAAGGTTTTTCATTAAGCATATAATAAGGTATGGCATCTAAACCTATTGAAACATAAAGGTTGCCTAAACTTTCCTGCAAATCGGCATATGACTTAAATGCTTTTACTTCATCGCCGATAGCGCGGGCGGCTTCAAGTTGAGCTTTTTCGTCTTTTGTACCTTTTGCAATGGTAAAATCTTCGGCTATATTTTCAGAAGTGTTAGCAATTTCCATATTGATTTGATAATCTTCCACTGCAGACATATATTGAGCCCAAGCCACATAAATCTGGCTTAAAATCAACGAAGTCATACGCTGGCGGCGCAAAACAGCCAAATCTTGAACATTCGGATTATTTATATCTTCATAAACACTGTATCCTATTTCGCGAGCCTGTTTTGAAAGCATACGATTATAGCGCTGCGGATCATTTTTATATTCCTGTTCTGTCGGCTGCTTAAATTCCTTAATAACCAATTTCAACTGCTGCGGATTGTTTCCCAAATCGTGTTCCCGCAGCTCAGGACGATTATTCAGCGCCAACCATTCCAAATCGGATAAGCTGTTTTTGATTTTCGGCAAGTCAAAATTGCCATATTCCGAGCCTACCAATTTAAATTCTGTCGATGGGTGCATTCCCATCAAACTGGCCAAACGAGTCTGAGCTGTTTCAAGATCGCGTTTCAAACTCGATAATTTTTTAATAGACTCCATATATTTTCTTTTTTTGACCAGTTGTTCCAAAGCAGGAGTTTCATTGCGTTCGGCAAGCTGCTTGGCAGTCGAATTCATTTCGTCAACTTCCAAAGTCATAAATTCAATCATATCGTCAGTAACCGGCAGCAATTTCTGAGCGGTCAAAGTTTTCCAATATAAAGTGCGTGTTTCCTGCAAAATATTATGAATGACCTTGCGGCTTTCCTCAAAAGCAACGCTTGATTTATAGTCTGTATCGCGGGTTTGGCAATAAACCATCGTCATATCCAAAACGTTCCAAGCGACTTTCAAATCAGGACTGACCGCCGAAGAGTTGGTTTGGTTAATATAGCCGGCATGGCTGACAATTTCGGGCAAACGGTTAACCGGAGATCTTCCGGCGCGTATCAAACTGTCTTCATAATTAATCAAACGTCTGGTATAGTTGTATTTGAGAGCCAAAGCCATGGCCATATACATATCAATCGGTTTTTCTATTTTACGCGGAGTGCTGATAAACATATTTTGCATATCCGCATCAATACGGACGGCGCGGTCCCACTCGTTATAAGCGACGGCTTCCGGATCATAGGCCACACTGGCTCTGTTGTTTCCGGCTGCCGGAGCTGCGGTTTTATCACGTCCGCAAGCCGAAAGCAAAACAACAGCGGACAGCAACGATATTAATAGCTTTTTCATTCCTCAAAAACCCTTCTAGGATAAAGATACAACAATATGTTTACACCAAAATTTTATAAATTGGTAGTATTTATTTGCTTTTATTCTACTTTTATGTATAAAATACATTTGCAATCTAATCAAAACGGAAAAACAATGTTCGATATTTTTAATACAATATTCAAATATAAGGAAAAAGCCAGCCCCGATAAATTGGGATTGTATCCTGAGCACGTTCACGTTGACGCCATGCCCGAAAGACGATATTTGTGGACTTCGCGCGTTTTGGTTATTATTGCCTGTTTTTCTATTTGTTTTAATATGATGCTGGCTGCTTCTTTATATGTTATGCTTCCGCAAAGAGGAAGCGCGCCGCAATTGTTTTATATTGATAAATATTTCAGCCAAATCGAACGCATGCAGCCTTTTGAAATGATTTATCCGGTAGGCAACCTTATTACCGAAGAGCATATTACCAATTATATAATGATGCGCTACATTATCACTAACGATTATGATGAATTAGCACGCCGTTGGGGCGCGGGCTCATATATCTATTGGCTGTCCAGTCCGGACGTTTATGACCAATTTACAAAATTTGATGCAAAATATAACCTCTCGCAGTTTAGACTTAAAAATATGATGCGGGATGTTGAAATTGACTGGATACGTCCATTAACCAGAGGTTTATGGCAAACGCAATTTCGCACTCTTGATTATCTCCCCGGGCAAGGAGATCCTATAATCAGCACTTGGAGAGCCACAATGCGCATTCAATATGTTAATTTTAACCCTAATCAGGTAACCCATGAAGATGCTCTAAAAAATCCGTTTGGCTTTTTGGTTACAAACTATTCGCTTTCTTATCTCGGACTTGAAAACGATACGGAACACTATTTGTCGCAGGCAAAGCGCATTACACGCGAGTTGTTCTTCAGATAAGAAAAAACAGCACAAAAAAACACCTTCCGTTTTGAACGGAAGGTGTTTTTTATTAAGTAAAGACGCATCATTTGTAAGCAACAATCTCTTTTTCTACCCAACCACTGATAACCATTTCACCGAAACGGGCTTTTATATCTTGGGTAAGCTTATAAACAGAATATGCTCCGCCTTCATCTTCTCCGTTGCTGTCAAAAACAACTTTGGGTTCTTCATTGGTGATTTCAGAAATTTCCAAATCATTTATATTGCAATAAAGAACTCCGTCATCATAAAAAGCAACGTCAGAAACAATTTCGACATCTATTGAAAAATAGTTGTACTCAATTGTCCATTTTTGTTCTTTTCTCAATACAGAAACATAACGAGAATGCGCAACTCCAATCCAATAAGTTTTGTTATCATGCAGCGTTGATTTCAATATTGACAAATCATTGTTGAAATTACGCAATTTAACATAACCGGATAATTGGCTGTGGATATAGCCCTCAAGATTAAAGCTGTTATTTTCCTCTTTTACATTTCCGTCTGACCAGACCTGACGTACTTTTAAAGTACATTCAAACAAACCATCTTTAACATTATATTGTTTCGAAACAAGCGTGCTTCTCAGAATATAAGGTTGATTTGCGGAGCCTATCTTACGGCGCAAAAGTACATTGGCTTTCAGCTCATAGGTCTTGCCATTAAACTGAACACTGATTGAATGTACAAGTTTTTTCTGCGCATAAGCATATTCTCCATCGTCTGAAGAATCCAACTCTTCAAGTTTATAGCCGTTGTCTTTGATAGTTCCGATTGGATGATAAGGCATGTTTTGTTTGGTAACGCCGTCGTTATAGACCGCGTGCTCAAAATCAAGCTCATAATCAAATGAGAACTCCGCAAACTGTACGCTATAAACCATTACTGAATCTGAAACCGTTACAAAACCTTCTTGGCGCTCGCTGCGTTTCCGCTTGATTACGACGGTCTTATAATCGCCTAAATCAAAGTTTGATACCGTGATTACCGTATCCGTATTGGCAAAAACGTTGTTTAGGGTTACTTCAACCTTGTTTTCAAACGCCGCTCGGGTCTGGCCTTTGACCATTATCCAAGACTTGTACGAAAACTGCGTTCCTGTCGTTACGCCGTTTGGGTTAATACTTGGCTTGGATGACGCTGTGTCGTCCATGCCTTTATCTAACACTTCACTTTCGATAACTTCCGGCAACATCGGGTCATCGTCACTGCTG
>UQMA01000049.1 GCA_900542055.1 uncultured Azospirillum sp.
TTGACCCTCAGAAGATTGGTGATGTTGTCGGACAGAGAGGAAAGACAATAAATGCACTTATCGAGCGTACAGATGTCAAGATAGACATTACTGATGACGGAAATGTTTCTATCTGTGGAGAAGATGCAGATAAGATGGCAGAAGCAAAGAGACTTATAGAGGTCATAACCACTGATTATTATGAAGGTCAGATTCTTGAAGGAGAAGTGATAAGCATTAAAGAATTTGGTGCGTTCATTGAATTTGCACCCGGTAAAGAAGGCATGGTTCATATTTCAAAGATTGCAAAAGAAAGAATCGAACATGTAGAGGACGTACTGACATTAGGTGATAAGGTACGCTGTAAGTGCATGGGCAAAGATAAGATGGGCAGATTAAGCTTTTCTATTAAAGACGCTGAATAATAAAGACTGCAAAGTTTTTATAGAAAAAAGAGAGAGGTTTTGCCTCTCTTTTTTTTGTTCTTTTTTAAATAGTTTTTCTAATATTTTGTTATGAAATTAATTTTCTTATATATAACAAGCTAATTTATAAAACGAATCGATATATAAAAAATGCCTGCCTCTAAGAGGGGCAGGCATTTTTCATGTTTACTATTTCTTATTTTTTCAAAATAGATTTTCCGGCATAAACAGCAACATCACCCAATTCTTCTTCAATGCGAATCAGTTGATTGTATTTAGCCATACGGTCACTACGTGACATAGAACCGGTTTTGATTTGTCCGCAGTTTGTAGCAACGGCAATATCGGCAATGGTGGCATCTTCAGTTTCACCGGAGCGATGAGAAAGAACAGCGGTGTATTTATTGCGCTGAGCCAAATCCACAGCTTTCAATGTTTCGCTCAAAGAACCGATTTGGTTAACTTTAACTAAAATGGAGTTGGCAACGCCTTTATCCAAGCCCATTTGCAAACGTTTTGGATTGGTTACGAACAAGTCATCACCAACCAATTGAATTTTGTCACCAAGAGCATCGGTTAACATTTTCCAGCCTTCCCAATCATCTTCGGCCATGCCGTCTTCAATTGAGAAAATCGGGAATTTTTCGCACAATTCTTTGTAGAATTCAACCATCTGAACATTGGTGTAAGATTTGCCTTCACCAACCATTTCATATTTGCCGTCTTTGTAAAATTCTGAAGAAGCTGCATCCATAGCCAAAACAACATCTTCACCCGGATTATAACCGGCATCTTTAATTGATTGAACAATGAAAGACAAAGCTTCTTCTGCAGATTTCAAATTAGGAGCAAAACCGCCTTCGTCGCCGACGTTTGTATTGTGTCCGGCAGCTTTGAGGTTTTTCTGCAAAGCGTGGAAAATTTCAGAGCCCCAGCGGATAGCTTCGCGAATAGATTCGGCGCCAACCGGCATAATCATAAATTCTTGAATATCGATAGGGTTATCGGCATGCTGACCGCCGTTTAAAATGTTCATCATAGGAACCGGAAGAGTGCGAGCCATAGTGCCGCCCAAATAGCGATACAATGACAATCCTGATTCTTCAGCTTGAGCTTTTGCAACAGCCAAAGAAACGGCCAAAATAGCGTTTGCACCGAGCTTGCCTTTGTTTTCAGTACCATCCAAATCAATCATTGTTTGATCGATAGCAATTTGATCTTCGGCATCCAAACCGGCCAAAGCATCATAAATTTTGTCGTTTACGTTTTCTACGGCTTTCAATACACCTTTGCCACCGAAACGTTTTTTATTGCCGTCACGGAGCTCGACTGCTTCATGAACACCGGTAGATGCGCCGCTAGGAACAGCTGCACGGCCAAAAGCGCCGGACTGCAAAACAACTTCAGCCTCTACGGTAGGATTACCGCGAGAGTCCAAAATTTCGCGGGCATGAATATCGACAATAGCACTCATCTTTTTCTCCTTGTTAAAATTATAAAACTACAATAGTAGTCCGCTATTTTCGATTATTTGTCAATAGTAGCTTTCACTATATGTTCAAACTTTGCAAAAAATGTTTGCTCTTGCTGAAATAAATTTCTAAACTTGCAATTATTGATAACTTTAGCGGAGAAAATTTATGTTTTCAGATAAGTGGCATCACCGTTTTATGGATGTTGCGCGTTTGGTTTCGAGCTGGTCAAAAGACACAAGCACCAAAACCGGAGCTGTGGTAGTGGGACCAGACCGCGAAATAAGGGCAACAGGATATAACGGGTTAGTGCGGGGCGTTGATGACGATATTCCAGAACGTCTTGAACGTCCGACCAAGTATGATTTTTTTGAGCATGCCGAACGCAATGCTATTTATAATGCCTGTTTAACCGGTACAAGCTTAAAAGGCTGTGTTTTGTATGCAACCCATCCGCCTTGCACCGATTGCGCCCGCGCTATTATTCAGGCCGGAATAAAAATGGTTGTTACCAATGAAATGAAAATTGATTCCTCTACGCCCAGCGGAACATGGCGCGACAAACTTTGCTACTCAGAGCAGATGTTTCGAGAAGCCGGCGTAGAATATAAAATTCTAAAATAAATTTTGCTCCTCTTTAAACTTTGGTTTGGAATGGCTACATTATTTGCAGTTTAGGCTATCGTTGAAAGAGGAGAAAATTTTATGAAAGTTTTAATTGCAGACGATCATGCATTATTTCGTGATGCTTTGGGAAAATTGATTGAAGATTTAGATGAAACCGCGACGATAATTCAGGCGGCCAATTATGCCCAAACTCTTAAAATACTTGAGCAGGAACCTTTGTTTGATATGGTTATTGCCGATTTGGATATGCAGGATCTGCAATTTTGGGAGCAAGGGCTTGATAAAATAAGCAAGCTTATCGGCAAAGCAAAGCTGGTTGTTATTTCGGCAGCCGACAATTCCCGCAATATTCGTTACACTTTGGAAAAAGGTGCAAAAGGCTATATCAGCAAACGGGCAGAGAGCAAAATTTTAATCAATGCGCTAAAACTTATTTTGGAAGGCGGTACATACATTCCGCCGATGCTGCTTAATAAAAAAGCAGATATGTCGAATAAAGGGAGCGCAAAAATGCTGACCAATCGACAAAATCAGGTTTTGAATTTGGTGGCGCAAGGATTATCCAATAAGCAAATCGCATATGAAATGGGTGTTTCTGAGGCAACGGTAAAACTGCATATAAATGCTTTGCTGCGTTCGGTTGGAGCCAATAACAGAACCCAAGCCGTTGTTACGGCGCAGAAAATGGGTATTATCTGATAAATATGCTTCAATAAAAAACAAATTTTTAAAAACGCTGTAAAAACAAAGGCTTTTGCGGCGTTTTTTGTTACATTTAAATGTACAATTAATTGTAACAAGTTGAGTAACGGCAAGAAAGGG
>UQMA01000050.1 GCA_900542055.1 uncultured Azospirillum sp.
AGCTGGCCAAGCTCCAGCGCAAGGCGGAAGAAGACGTGGAGAGTTTAGGATAATATAGGAGAGGCGCTTCGCCGGCATGGTCGGTGCACCGATGAGAGCGGAAGCGCTGAGGAAAAATAAAAGCCGCCAACGGAAGGCTGACGGCGGAGTGAGTGTAAATACTATATATTGTGGTGTTTGATATTAAACCTATATATAGTACCACAACGTTGACAAAAAAGCAAGTTTTTTCCCATACCTGTCATTGACATACATACTTTAAATGCGTATAATAGAGATAGGAAAAGCGCCGGTATCCCTACGGGGACCGGTACGGAAGAAGGCCTTCTCTGTTATGCAGAGGAGGTCTTTTTTTGTGAAAGAATTTAAAACAACAAGCGAACAAATAGAACTTTTGAAGCAACGCGGGCTAATTATCCCCGATGAAGAACGTGCAAAAAAATATCTTTTAAGCCAAAACTACTATAACCTTATCAATGGATACGCCAGATTTTTTCCTAGAGAAGGAGATAACTACACTGCTCAAACAAGTTTTGACGAAATTACAAGCTTATATGTCTTTGAACGTGAATTTAAGCAGGTATTGCTTTTAGGTATTTTAGAAGCAGAAACGCATTTAAGATCAATCTTTGCTCATCGTTTCGCTGAAAAATTTAAGGATGAACCTTATGCGTACTTAAATATAAACTGCTATGAGCAAGACAAGACGTTGTTAGTTGCAAAAACAATATCAAATCTTTCAAGAAAAATTTTGGCCCATAACAAGGATAAATCTAACAAAAACAGCAGTATTGCTCACTATCTGAGAAAGTACAAGCATGTTCCCATATGGGTATTGGTTAATCACATTGAATTTGGAGAGCTTCGTCATTTGTTAAAGCACTCTAAAAAATCTTTGCAAAATAAGATTTGTAAAGACTGTCTTGAATTTATCGGGCAAAACATTCCTGATAATCACAGCCAGTTCCAACCGGAAACATTGAACAGTTTTCTTGAAAACATCAATGATATCAGAAATATATGTGCGCATAACAATCGCCTGCTTGGGTTCCGTTGCCACCAGAGCACTAAGTATTGGGCACCGCTTCATGAAAAATATAATATCCAGAAGGAGGACGAAAGGCGCAGCGCATATGAAGCCTTCATAACACTTCAGTGCTTCATTAGCAGGAACGAATACGCTATAATGCATAACACATTCAAAAAACGTTTCAAGACCCTTAGCAATAAGCTAAAAACAATCCCTGTTAATAATGTTTTAAAAGAACTTGGGTTTCCGGATAATTGGCATATTGATAACGATAAAATAGAACAACTTTAACTGCGCAAAGCAAATACCGCCAGCGGAAGGCTGACGGCGGGGAAGAAATCGACGATATTATAGATGTTAAGCTGACCAAGCTCCAGCGCAAGGCGGAAGAAGACGTGGAGAGTTTAGGATAATAGATTTTGAAAGCGAGGAATGAAGACATGAAAGATGTAAAATTATTTCAGAGTGCGCAGATTCGCTCCATTTGGAACGATGAAGCCGGAGAATGGTTCTTTTCTGTTGTCGATGTTGTCGGTGCATTGACCGACAGTGCAGATAAATCAGCTTATTGGCGCAAACTGAAGCAAAGAATGAAAGCAGAAGGTAATGAAACCGTGACAAATTGTCACAGGTTGAAATTGCTTGCAGAAGACGGGAAAATGCGTCTCACTGACACCGCAAATACAGAAGGTATTCTGCGTATTATCCAATCTATCCCCTCACCTAAAGCCGAACCATTCAAGCAGTGGCTCGCGCAACTCGGTGCGGACCATATCCATGACCTTGAAGCAGCAGAGGCTTTCAACAAGGAAATAGACGCTCGTATTGAAGCACGAAATAATATCAAACAGCATAACATTGCTCTCGCTGATGCAGCCTTTGCTGCAGGCGTAAAAACGAACCTTGACTTCGCCAAATTCCAAAATAGCGGTTACATGGGACTTTATGGCGGTGAAACCGCTGGCGATATAAAACGTCGCAAAAAGCTTAAACCTAATCAAGAGATTTTAGACCACATGGGCAGTGTAGAACTCGGTGCGAACCTGTTCCGCATCACGCAGGCAGAAGACAAACTGCGCCGTGAGAATATCAGTAGCAAAGAAGCTGCCAACAAAGTGCATTACGAAGTCGGTCGTACCGTTCGCAAAACTATTGAAGAACTCGGCGGTACAATGCCAGAGAAATTGCCTACGCCAAGCGAAAGTATTAAGCAGCTCGATAAACCTAAAAAATAAAAAAGACGCCCTCCTAAGAGAGCGCCTTCGGTCGGCAACGTTAGTCAGACGTTACCGTTAGTGGTGTTATTCGCCAGAATGATACTTAAATCAATCAGGCTGATTTTTTGTTATCGGGAATCCAAATTTTAAAAGCTCGTTTACCATAGGTTTTCGCGTAAACACGATTGCCATCTTTATCGGTTCGCCAAGCTCTAAAAATATAATGCCCTTTACAGTTTGAATTTGTTTTAGCCATCCAGTATCACCTCCTTCCATGTAAAATGAAAGGCGCAACACCACTGTTTGTTATTATATCAAAACGTACGCGTTTTATCAAATAAGTTTCTTCTACATAAAAGAAAAAGAACAGGATTTCTCCTGTTCCCTTTCTTAGCGCCGAGTGGTGGTTAGAAAAATTTTTCATTCACTGTGTGTGACTAATACACGGTGATACCAGATGGCAAATTCAAACTTATTGTATTATACCATATTGGGCTGTTTTTTTCAATAACAAAAGACCGCAAGCAAATGGCAAGCAAATTGCCAGCAAATAAGAATACCGCCAGCTGGATGCTGACGGCAAGCAAATAAAAAAGTAATATACATTTTTTGCATATTACAAATTCAGACAAACCTGCAGGCGGAAGAAAAAACGCCCCCATATCGGGGGCGCAACGATAAATATATTAGTTTACTGCGATAAAGCGTTTAGACAATGCTTCTTGT